>JASJHC010000140.1:0-3238 GCA_033791245.1 Acidimicrobiia bacterium
AGTCGAGCGACCTCCGCGGCAAACTGGCGGATCTTGGTATGGGCGATCGTGGCCAGAAACGGCTTGGGATCGATGATGGCATCCAGCTCCGCCAGGTGCGCGCTCCACCGACGGATGTGTTTCAGCGTTGCCGGACCTGGCGATTCCTTCAGGCGTGCTATGGCGGAGCCGCTCTCCCCCGGTGGCACCTCAAGCAGCGCATCCAAGCGTACGCTTTGTGCCTCGCTGAGACCGGCGGTGACCGAGCGGTACAGCGTTTCGTGGACCTGTTGACGCACGTGCCCGACGAGTCGATCCAGGGTGCTGTAAGCCGGAAGCTCGACATTGGCCTGCACCAACGACTCGATGGCCACGTTGATCAGATCCACCGGATCGCTCATGGTCAGGGCGGCTGTGCGAATGACCGGCTCGATCAGTCTTTCGCCGTCGTCGGGGTAGATAGTGCCGCCGAGGTGCGAGCGAATGACGGCCCGATAGCGGAACAGCGTCTTCTTCTTGATCTCGGCATCGAGTAGCGGTGTGCTCTGCAATAAATCGAAGCTGTCCGCGATAAAGCGGATGACCTGATCCGGCACCTCGCGCAAGGCGGGAAAGTAGCCGAGGTATTGCCGCGTCTTGAGCAGTGTCAGAAATGTCAGGCGCGGGCTGTCGCCGTTCGTCGCGCGGCGCACCAGACGCGCTTCCTCGTCGGTGATCGCATAAAGCGTCTCAAGCTCGGACGTGCTCAGTTGTTTGCCGAGGCGGGGATAGGCTGTCCGGTCAATCGAGGCCATTGTTCTCTCGCAAGGACGCGCTTGGCAGTGGGTACGGAAAACCCCATCAAAAACGACCGCCTGGTGAGCATGGAATTCAATGGGTTACAGGAAGGCTTGCGAGGGTACCAAAACCAACTGTTTATGGTATACCCTTGGGAGCATGAGCAAGAGGGTCGCGATCTACGCCAGGGTGTCGACGGGGGAGCAAACACCGGACAATCAGCTCCGGGAACTGCGCGCCGTCGCCGAACGCATGGGGTGGCAGGTTGCCGCGGAGTACATCGACCACGGCATCAGCGGCGCCAAGGGCCGGGATCGGCGCCCGGCCTATGACCAGCTCTATGACGCCATTGTCCGGCGCGAGATCGATTTGGTGATGGCTTGGTCGGTCGATCGGCTCGGCCGCTCCTTGCAACAACTCGTCGCCTTGTTGTCGGATCTTCATGCCAAGGATGTCGATCTGTACTTGCATCAACAGGGGATCGACACCACGACCGCGGCCGGCAAAGCGATGTTTCAGATGTGCGGGGTCTTCGCCGAATTCGAACGCGCTATGATCCAGGAACGGGTGAAGGCGGGTCTGGAACGGGCGCGAGCACAAGGC
Organism: Acidimicrobiia bacterium; assembly: GCA_033791245.1. Lineage (GTDB taxonomy): Bacteria > Actinomycetota > Acidimicrobiia > Spongiisociales > UBA5794 > JAAETI01. Next base: position 1,360 of record JASJHC010000140.1, read on the forward strand.
AAGACGTTGGGACGACCGCGGACGCCGGAGGTTGTTGAGAGGAAGATCCGCGCCGCACGCCGGCAGGGCAAGGGAATCAAGAAAATCGCCCGGGAACTCGGTATCGGCGTCAGCACCGTTCAGCGCGTCGTCCACGAACCGAGCCCGTGAATCGAGAACCTTAATCGAACTGTCACCACGAGGGGAACGATGACCACCATCAGCTTCGACTTTGACACATCCGCCTTCGGCGCCTTGCGGCTAGCGCCGGACGAGTTCGCCCGCGAGATGCGAGTTGCCGCCGCAGTGCAGTGGTACGCTCAAGGTGTGGTTTCACAGGGCAAGGCCGCAGAGCTTGCCGGACTGACGCGCGCCGATTTTCTCGACGAGCTTTACCGGCGAAAAGTACCCGCCTGTCAGGTTACGCCGGAGGAATTGGCGGACGAGATCCATGGCGTCTAGGCGCTGGGTAGTCAATGCTTCGCCGCTGATTCTACTTGGCAAGACTGATAATTTGCACCTGCTCGCAGGGCTGGCGGACGTCGTTGCTGTCCCTCGGGCGGTTGCCAAAGAGGTCGGCACCAAGCCTGATGGAGAAGCAACGCTTCAGATTCTTGCTCGAAATCCGACGTTCGCCCGAGCCGATGACGAAACGGTGAGCCCGGAGATCCTTAGCTGGGACTTAGGTGCTGGGAAGACCCAAGTGATCGCCAATGCGCGATGCCACGGTGCCGATCGAGTGGTCATCGACGACCTGGAAGCGCGGCGCTGTGCCAAGGCGATGGGTCTTCGGGTCATTGGAACGCTGGGTATCGTCGGCCGCGCGAAAGCCTCAGGACTCATTGAACGGGCGGAACCCGTCGTCAAGCATCTGCGTGAGACCGGATTGTATGTGTCCGAAGAGTTGGTACGGCAGATCCTACGTGAGGTTGACGAGTAATCGGACCCTCGGCGTAGGTATTGCTGAGGTTACTACTTTTTACACGTATCCTGATCAGACCCGAAGGAGGTTGGGTTACAGTGGCAGTCAATCTTCAGCCGCCAACATCTTGGTGATGGTCGTCTCGTATTCTGGGAAGTACCGATCTATGACAGGCAACTCAAACGAACTGAGGATGCTCGTGTTGCTCTCTCGTTCTAGAAGAAACTCAAAGGACTTCTCAACCAACACAGAATCTAGGGTCAGGTCTAGATTCGAAGCGATTCCGTCGTATTTTTTCATATTTCACAACCTACCGCGGGGATGGCATCGAATCAAGACCTGACCCTGGTCTTTCTGGTCTTTCCCCGCCGGCATCGCAGCACGGCAGAAGAGTTATCGAACACTACCCTCCTCAATCAGCTTGTCCACCACCTGCCAAACCTCCGGGTTATCCCAGTCGATTGCCCGGTTCGCCGAGTAACGCACCCGCCCCTGTCGATCCAGCAGGAAGGTGCTGGGGAAGCTGAACACTTTCCAGTTCATGGAGACCAGTCCGTCTTCATCCATCAGCACGGGAAATTCGACCGGCACGCTCTCTGAGAATTTCTTCAGCTCCTGCGGTGTCTCGCGAAAATCGATCGAGACCAGGTCGAACTCTTCCGGGTTGTAACGTTTCGCCAGGCGACTCAGTGACGGAATCTCCTCCACGCAGGGTGGGCACCAGGTAGCCCAGAAGTTAACCAGCGCTACCTTGCCCTTGTAGACATCCTGGTTCATCCGTCCACCCTGGAAATCAACCAGGTCAAAACCGGGAGCAGCGCGCTTAGAGCTGAATTCCACCAGCCCCTGTACCTGGTGAGTCACATCCTGCTTTTCCAGCTTTGAGACCGCCTTCTTCGGCATGGGATAGGCAGACAACATGGAGGAAAACTGCTTCAGTTCTTTTGGCACCAGCGCGGTGGCTTCATCATCTCGGGT
>JASJHC010000141.1:0-17043 GCA_033791245.1 Acidimicrobiia bacterium
TTCCACTTGACCCTGCCCCCGGATTGCAGGATCCCCCCTGCATAAACGCGGCCGGCAAATCGGATCAACCCGTACGTGGCGATAACCATCAGGAAAAGCGAGACCGCTATCTCCCAGGCGAGAGCGTCGCCGCCGGCGATCCGCAGCGGCATGGTCATCGGCGCAAACATTGGTAGGAGCGACGAGATACGCAAGATGGTGTTTTCGCCCGTTATGGAAAACGAAGCGATGAAATAGGCAGCCATCAGCATCATCGTCAAGGGGAACGCTGCGTTCTGTGCCTCCTCCTGACGAGAGACGAGAGACCCGGCAGCCGCATAAGCAACGGCGTAGAAGGAAAAGCCCAAGATGTACCAAACAAACGCCCAGGCGAGGACCGACCCAGCTGCTGCGGGCATCTCAAAAGCGTCCTGGATCGTCATGACCGTGATGGCAACAACACCGATGAGAACCACCTGGGCGACACCGAGCACGCCGATGCCGAGGACCTTTCCCGCGAGAAGTTGGTGGGGGCGGACCGTACCGAGTACGACCTCGACTACTCGGTTTGTCTTCTCTTCGATCACCCCGATGAGGATCCATGAACCGTACGTGACGATGGACATGAACAAGATGACCGTTGCAAAGAAAGCAAAAATGCGATTCGCCTCGTCTGGTTCTTCCTCGCCGGTGACTGATTCGACTTCGTAGCCGCCGGTAAACAGATCGGCCAGTTCGGTCACTTCGATGCCGAGTTCATCGGCCCGGGCGGCGATCTCGATTGAGGCCATAGCGGTGACAACAGCCGTGGTCAGCTGGTCTTCGGTGTCGCCGTCAACCACGATTGCTCCTTGGGTGTCGACAGCGATGTCTATGTCTCCCGCCTCAAGAGCGGCCTCAGCATCTGGCCGTGACCCGAAGCTAATGGTGTCTGTGCTTGCAGCCCCGCCGGAGGCGGTGTCAACAGCAACAGTCAAACCCGGGGGAGTGTCGCCGACGACGCCGATGGACCACTGCTTGATGTCGTCGCCACCGAGAAATGTCGGCACCAGGATCCAGGCCACAATGAACAGGACGGTGATACCGGTCGAAAGCTGGAAGGCTCGGCTGGTGATCCGTTCTCTGAAGTCGCGCTGTGCGACCAGCAGTATTGACGCCCAGGTGCTCATTGCTCGACCACCTCGCGGAAGACCTCCGACAAGTTCGGGGGAGTGAAGCTGAACTGTTGAACCTGTCCCAGTTGGGCCGCCCGATGAACGATCGGTTCCAGCTCGGTGTTGTCGTCGACCCGCAGCCGGAGACGACCGGTTGTCGATTCGACCACCTCGAAGTCGGCGAACGCGGTATCCAAGTCGTCGCGTGTGGTTGCGACATCAAGATCCAAGTAGCGGTGTGGCGACCGTGCCCGCAGCTCACGGATCGGACCATCGAGCACAACTTTGCCGGCGGCGATGATCACAACGTCCTCGCACAGATCCTCGACGAGGTCGAGTTGGTGACTGGAGAACACAACCGCGGTGCCCTGGGCGGCTCTTTCTACCAAGATCGACATCATGGCCTCGACTCCGATCGGGTCGAGACCGGAAAACGGTTCATCCAAAATGAGCAGATCGGGGCTGTGGATCAACGCTGCAGCAAGCTGGACCCGTTGTTGGTTGCCGTGGGAAAGCTCCTCGAGGCGATCATCGGCACGGTCTCCGAGGTCGAACCTCTCCAGCCAGTCGTGAGCTGTGGAAACGGCGGTGGTCTTCTCCATGCCGTGGAGTCTTCCGAAATAGGAGAGTTGGGCGGCGAGTTTCATGCGCGGATACAACCCACGTTGCTCAGGCATGTACCCGAAACGCAGCCGACTTTGTGGCTCGATGACCGAGCCACCCCACCGCACCTCACCTGCGTCTGGTCGCACCAACGAGAACACAGTTCGCATTGTTGTGGTTTTGCCGGATCCGTTTGGTCCGAGAAACCCAAGGAGCTGGCCGCGTTGCACCGAGAAGGTACACCCGGCGAGGGCTACGACGTCACCATAACTCTTATGGAGATTCTTGATTTCGAGCATCGCGGCACCAACGTGTCTTGGGCGAGCGCCTGATGCTAACCGGCATTCATCGCCTGCAGTGCCACCGCCAGCACCGCGGGCTAAACGTTACCGATCGCCGAGATAACCGACTCGACCGCATCTTTGCCATCGGCGAAAAGCATCATGGTGCCCTCGTCGTAGAACAAGGGGTTGTCGATCCCGGCGAAACCGGGGGACAAGCTCCTCTTGACGACGACGACTGTCGTTGCATGGTCCACCTCAAGGATTGGCATCCCGTAGATGGGGCTGTTCTCATCGTCGCGAGCCGATGGATTCACCACGTCGTTGGCGCCGATAACAAGGGCGACATCGGTCTGAGAGAACCTTGGATTCGACTGATCGAGGTCCAGTAGCTGATCGTAGGGCACATCGGCTTCAGCAAGCAGAACGTTCATATGTCCCGGCATGCGGCCTGCCACTGGGTGGATGGCGTAGTCAACATTGACTCCGCGATCTTCGAGAATGTTGGCCAAGTCCTTTACGGCATGCTGAGCCTGAGCGACTGCCAAGCCATATCCGGGAACCACAATGACGTTTTCGGCATACGCCAAAGCGATGGCGACATCCTCGGGAGTGGCCCTCTTGACTGGCTTGTCGCTGGTGATCATCGGACCAGTTGGGGTGGCTCCAAAGCCAGAGAACAACACATTTGCAATGGTCCGGTTCATGGCCTCGCCCATTTGCAGGGTGAGTATCAAGCCAGCGGCACCAACCAGGGCGCCGCCGATGATGAGCGCCGAGTTGCTGATGACAAAGCCCGCCATGGCTGCGGCAACGCCGGAAAAGGAGTTCAGCAGAGAGATGACGACTGGCATATCGGCCCCACCGATGGGGATGACAGCCAGTACTCCGAGCACCAGAGCTATAGCAACGACGATCCAGAAGGCAAGAGCCTCATCGGTGGCGACTGCCCAGGCGGCGACTCCGATGGCTGCAAGGGCCAGTAGTGCGTTGATGATCTGACCGCCGGGCAGCAGAACTGGCTTGCCGGGCAGCGTTCCGTTCAGTTTCCCGAACGCAACAAAACTGCCCGAGAACGTGATCGAACCAATAGCAAGCGACAGCGCAACGACAACACCGGTTTCGACGGTGAAGACCCTGTCGGCGGCGTACGTGCGCTCGATTTCGGCAAGGGCGACTAGTGCCGAGGCCACACCGCCAAAGCCGTTGAATGCCGCGACAAGCTCGGGCATCGAGGTCATCTTGACCCGGATAGCAAGTGCTGCACCAACTGCACCACCAGCAAAGAGACCGGCGATGATCGGTCCCCACCCGATGTCTTCCATGTTGGCCAGCGTTACTACGAGAGCGACAAGCATGCCGACCGAGGCGAGCATGTTGCCGCGACGAGCGGTGCGCGGTGATGAAAGCTGCTTCAGCCCGAGAATAAAAAGAACGGCCGCACCAAGGTAAAGAAGTTCGGTCATTACCCTCTCCCCGGCTTCTTCTTGAACATTCCAAGCATGCGATCCGTTACTAGGAAGCCGCCGACGACGTTGACGGTTGCGGCGGTGACTGCAAGAAAGCCGAGTACCGCGGCGAAGGTGCCTCTCCCCGAACCGGCTGCGATCACTGCCCCGACGATGGTGATTCCTGAGATGGCATTTGCCCCGGACATCAGCGGTGTGTGCAGGGTCGGAGGAACCTTGGAGATAACCTCCAGGCCGACAAAGCCGGCAAGCACAAAGACCACGATGCCGGTGATGAAGACGGCGCTCATTGCGTTTCTCCTTCCGCCGTTGCGGCAGGTCCGGGCTCCGGGGGCGACTCTGGCTCAGGGTCGGGGAGGCCCAGCATGGCGCGGCTTCTGGGATGTACGACCGCACCGGCGTGGGTGACGGTCGTTCCGCCGACGATCTCGTCTGCGAGATCGATCTTGTAGCCGTCTCCGTCACGGGTCCGTTCCAAAAGGGCAACGAGGTTGCGTGCGTACATCCGACTGGCGTCATGAGGGATATTGGCGGGAAGGTTGGTTGGTCCGTAGATGTGGACGCCGCCAACATCGACCATCGTATCCGGTTGGGACGCTGACACGTTGCCACCCGACCCAGCTGCCATGTCAACAATCACCGAACCCGGCTTCATCTCGGCAATCATCTCGTCAGTGATCAGCAGTGGCGCAGGACGACCAGGGATCTGGGCCGTTGTGATGACAAGGTCAGACTCAGCAACATGTGGGGTCAACGCGGCATGCTGCGCCGCCTGGGTGTCTTGGCCCACCTCTTTTGCGTAGCCACCCTCGTCCATCTCTTGAGTGGGGGCGGCGACGAACTTGGCTCCGAGGCTCTCTACTTGCTCGGCCGTCTCCGGACGGATGTCGTAGGCGTACACGACGGCGCCGAGCCGGCGTGCCGTTGCGATCGCTTGGAGACCGGCGACGCCCACACCCAGAATGAGGGCACGCGATGGCGGGATGGTCCCCGCCGCGGTAACCATCATCGGCAGAAGTTTTGGTGATGCTGTGGCCGCCAGCAAAGCGGCGGCATACCCACCGATGTTGGCCTGTGAGGAGAGCGCGTCCATGCTCTGGGCGAGTGTGGTGCGGGGGATAGCCTCAACTGCCAGCGCAGTAATGCCGCGGTCGGCGAGGGAAGAGATCAGGGTGGTGTCGACGAACGGGTCGAGAAAACCGACGAGCACCGAACCAGACTTGAGATCTCCGAGTTCGCTTGGAGCGTTGACACACAACACGATGTCGGCGGATCGAGCCGATGCTCCATCCACGATCTTTGCTCCTGCCTCGACGTAGAGACGATCGGGAAAACCGGCATCTACGCCAGCTCCGGCCTCGACGTCTACTTGCCATCCCCACTCGATATATGTGGCGGCGGTTTGTGGTGTAGCAGCCACACGATGCTCGCCTGGGGCTTTTTCAGAAAGGATGCCGATATGCATGTTGCATGACGCTAACTGATTGGAACAGCGGAGGCGATTTTTGACATTTCAGAACGGAAGAAAGGGGGCGGTGGCTGCAAGGAAGACCCATGAGGGGGTTACGACAGACGATCCCCTTGCAGCCACCTAGATCAGTGGACATGGCCTTGGCCCGTATCCTCCGATCTCCGATATGACCCACACCCCGAATAGGAGTTCCCAGGTTTCTTGCCAAACATTCGTTTTCGGGGTGTCGAAACACCACCCCAGTCAAAACGAACTAGATTCAAACGGAACCTCGGACGGGTTAATGGGTCTAAGCGAACAACACAGCAAACATGCGGCGCTCTCCGACATGGAGTTGGTCGAAGCCTCTCTTGCCGATCTGGAAGCCTTCGGTGAGTTGGTACGACGCCATCAGGACTTCGTATACGGAGCGGCGCTGCGAATCGTAAGGAACCCGGTCATGGCCCAGGATCTCGCACAAGAGACCTTTGTGAGAGCGCATCGGGCGCTGCCGGGGTTCCGTGGGCAAGCACAGGTCCGTTCCTGGCTCTATCGCATTGCCACCAACCTGGCGCTCAACGCAGTGCAACGTCGGCGCGAGTATCCGACCGACACGGTCCCTGACATACCGACACGTCTCGATCCGGCGAGGGATGCAGAGAATCTAGCGTTGCGGAGCGAACTCGAAGACGCCATCGCTGAGCTGCCGCCCAAGCTGAAGAAGCCGCTGGTGCTGCGCGAGTATGAAGGTCTTAGCTACCAGGCGATTGCCGATACGCTCGATCTTCCAATCAACACAGTACGGACCCGGATTCTGCGAGCGCGGCGTTCTTTGCGAGAGCGGATGGAGGCGTGGCGATGAGAGACTGCCGCACCACCGATGATCGCTTGTTCGCTTTTGTAGACGGTATTGAGCCAGATCTCGAAACGCACGTTGCCAGCTGCGACGAATGCCAGGAATTCTTGGCCGAGCTCTGGATCGGGGAATTGCAGACCGATCTTGCGGCCCCGGTCCTCAAACAGATCCGTTTTGACGAATTTCTGCGAGAAATCGGCCAGTTGGCGATAGATGTGGCCGGCGCCATGGGGAAGGCTGCCATTGCATACGGTCCAGGATCGGACACTGAATTGCCGGGCAGCGACGATGTCGCCGCAGCTGCGGTACACACTATGTTCACCTCTACTGAGGATGACGAGGAGTAGGTATGGATCCAGAACTCGAAAGACGACTGATCGCTCTTGCCGTTGTGCTTGGTGTGATGTTGGTGACTTGGATTATCGGTCGTGTCGCGGGGAAGCGTTTTCCCGGGCGCCTTTCTGAGCTGATCGGGCAGCTGGTGCCCGTGTTGATGACGGCGATTGCAGTTGTTGGCCTCTTGGTCATCATCGATCCGGAGCAGGCCGACAGATTGTCTTCCTCTGTCATTGGTTCGGTCCCCAAGGTCATGATCGCGGTGATTGTCGTCATCGTTGCCCGAGCTCTCGGTCGTATCGTTGGGCTTTTCGCCGAGACGGCGCTGCGCCCTGTGTCTGCGGGTCTTGCCGGTCGGGCCCGACTAATCCTGTCCAGTGTCATTCTTGGAGTCGGCCTGATCATCGCCTTGCAGCAGGTTGGGATTTCGACCGACATCATCCTGATCCTCGTTTCCGCCATGGCCTTTGGTCTGGCGCTTGCGATCGCGCTCGGTATCGGGCTGGGGTCGGTACCGTTGGCGCGTCAGGTAGCTGCGGGTCGGCATGTTTCCAACCGCTATGACCCAGGAGCCAAGGTCCGGGTTGGCGATGCGGAGGGGCCGATTGCCGAGATCGGGTTGGCCTCGACCCGAATCCAGGTCGGGGATGGACGATACGTTGATATCCCCAACATGGACTTCATTGCCGGTGCCATCGAGGTCGATGAGCGTTAGCGGCTGCGCCGAGGACTCACCGAATGCGAGTTCCCCGCAGCTTGCGAGAATCTGCCAGAAGCTCGTCGCGGTGGCTAGAGGGCGACTAACTCTTGTGCCGCGGCCCTGGCCGATTTGACGATCTGATCGATTCTGGCCAACTCGGTGCGGGGCACCGGTTGGAGCGGCTGGCGCGGAATGCCCGTCCACAGCCCAGCTGCCCCCGCGGCAGCCTTGGTGCCCACAACACCGTAGGCCTCGATCTCACGTGTGGTCTCGGTCAGCTGTGTCTGCAACGGCTCGGATTCCGACACCGAAGACAAAGCTGTCAGCACCAGGGTGGATATCAATTCTGGCAGGTAGTTGCTCGATGCCGTGATGGCTCCAATCGCACCTGCCGCAACTCCCTGAGCAATGGTGCTACTCGAACCCGAATAAACCATGAAGTCGTCGGGTGTTGTCTGAACTACCTCTTTGGTATGGATAGGCCGTCCGCCGCTGTCTTTGAGCCCGACGATATTGGGGTGAGAGGCGAGCGTGGCCACCGACTCGGCAGGTAGGTCGTACCCGGTAACAGCAGGCACCGAATACAAGAACAGAGGGAGGGGAGATCTCTCGGCGATGGCTTCGAAGAACCGTTGCATCGCCGTGTGGTTGCCCCGGGCTAGCGAGGTTGGGGTCATCACCAGGGCTGCGTCGGCACCGGCGCTAGCGATCTCGTCGACTTGGGTGATTGCCTGCCGTACCGATTGTGCCTGGACTCCGCACATGATGAACGGCTCTATCCCCAGGGTGTCATGCGCCAAAGTGATTAGAGCGGCCCGCTCCCCGGCTTCGAGGTAGGGACCCTCGCCTGTTGAGCCACCGAGAACAAAACCGGTGACCCCTCGCGACTCCTGGAGGCGAAGGTTGTGAGCATGGGCTTCGGAGATGATGTTGCCGTCTTCGTCGAACGGTGTGATCACTGCCGACATGAAATGGGGAGGGGTCCGCACGGGTCCTTCTTTCAGGGTGCAGGGCTAGAGGGTACTGGCTCAATTGGTCCGAAGAGTCTGCAAAACCCAAATCGGGTATTACACCCCCAATGCTGGCAGTTCGGGGACTTCTTCGCCGTACAGCCAGGCATCGAACAGCTCGTCGAGATCCTTGCCTGAGATGGCCTCTGCTTTCTCGATGAAGTCGGCTGTGCGTACTGAGCCGTACCGAAACTCTGTTGCATAGTCCAGCAGTATCTCGAAGAATGTGGTGTCGCCTACCTCGACGCGCAGCGCATGTAGCACCAGTCCGCCGCGGTTGTAGACGCTGGTGCTGAACAGGTCGTCTGCGCGGGGGTTGCCAGGAGGGGCGAGGTCGGGGCTGAGTGCCATCTGGTTGCGGGTTCCGCTGACAGTTGCGGTCAGCGCGGCTCGCCCCTCGGTGTGTTCTATCCAGAGCCACTCGGCGTAGGTGGCAAAACCCTCGTTGAGCCAGATGTCTCCCCAGTCGGCCGGGGTGACGCTATTGCCAAACCATTGATGGGCCAGTTCATGCACGAGGACGGTTTCAAAAAACTGAGGGGCGTCGACCATATAGGTGCCAAAGATCGACAGGGTCTGGTTTTCCAGGGCTCCTTCGAAGCCATCGACGACCGCGATGCCGTATGCATCAAACGGGTAGGGGCCGAATAAGCCTTCGAAGAAGGTGATCATCTCGCCCTGCGTGTCCAGCACCGCAAGGGAGGCATCACTGAGGCCGTCGGGCAAGACGTTGCGGACTGCAACTCCCGTCGCGGACGTTGCCGCAGTGTCTTCGATGATCTCTAGATCGCCGATGACGACGGTGGCCAAATAGGAGGCCATCGGGTGTGGCGAGTCCCACACCCATGTTGCCCAACCCAGGTCCGTGATTCGGTCGACGAGCGTGCCATTGGCGGCGGCAACCAAAGGATCAGGAACCGTGATATTGAACCTATAGGTTGCCTTGTCGAGCGGATGATCGTTCAGCGGCAACCACGACCGGCCCGCGTCGGGTTCGCTGACCACGTACTGGATGCCGTTCGTGTCGGTACGCCAACCCATAGCGACCGAAGTTGCCTGGGACGCGATCGGTGCTGGCGTGCCGGCGTAGCTCACGGCGGTGACGAACGGCTCACCCTTGGCGATCATCGTGGTCGGCTCGATGATGAGTTCGCCGTCTTGTCTCTCGTAAGACGCAGCAACGTTATTGACGGTGATGTCGGTTACCTCGAAGCCGACAAAATCCAGGCTGAAAGCCGTCAGCGGCTCGGTGGCGGTTGCTTCGATCTCGACACGGGCTGCGAGTGTGTTGGGTTCGGGATCAAAGGTCAGGTCAACGCCATAGTGGACTACGTCGTAACCACCGTTGCCGAGGTCGGGGTAGAGGCTGTCACCGAGGCCCAGCAGGTCCTCGATATCCGAAGGCGGCACTGCGACCGGCGTCGTTGTCGGTTGCGCCGATGTTGTTGTGGAGGTGGTTGACTCTGCCGTCGATTCAACCGTGATCGAGTCTGACTCGGCCGATTCAAACTCGGAATTGCATGCAGTTGCCAACACGGCGATGGCCACGACGGCTGCGGCGGTCTTGCGAATCATCGGAGCAGAATACGTGCTTGGCCGGTTTACGGTGCCGGGGAGATAGCTGCAATGACGGCATCGCCGATTGCCTGGGTTCCGACATAGTCTCCGCCTGCTGCGATGTCTTTGGTTCGCAACCCCGATTCGAGCACCTCCGCAACCGCAGCCTCGATGGTGGCGGCTTCCTCCTCGAGCGCAAGCGAATGCCGAAGCGCCATGGCCGAGGCCAATATGGTGGCGAGAGGGTTCGCCAGATTCTGTCCTGCGATGTCTGGAGCCGAGCCGTGGATAGGCTCGTAGAGACCTGGCTGGGAATCGCCAAGGGAGGCGGACGGCAGCATGCCGAGCGAGCCAGTCAGCATGGAACCCTCATCGGTGAGGATGTCACCGAACAGGTTCCCGGTAACAACGACATCAAAATCACGGGGGCGCGAGATGAGGTGCATCGCCATGGCGTCAACGAGCACGACTTCGTAGTCGACATCGGCGAATTCGTCGGCCATCACCCGTGCGGCGACCCGTCGCCACAAGCGAGAGACCTCGAGGACGTTCGCCTTGTCCACTGAGGTGAGTTTGCCACGACGAGTCCTGGCGGCGGCTGCGGCCATGCGCACGATCCGCTCCACTTCCGGGACGCTGTATGCCATGACGCTCTCTGCCTGCAGACCATCCTCGCTGAGCGACGAGCGACCAAAGTAGATGCCACCGGTCAGCTCACGGAAGAACAGAATGTCGACGCCTTCGATGAGTTCCCGCCGCAGCGGTGAAGCTGCGATGAGCTGGTCATGGGCGGTGATCGGCCGAAGATTGGCAAAGAGCCCCAACTCCTTGCGAAGCGCCAGTAACCCAGCTTCGGGCCGTGTCTTTGCGTTGGGATCGTCCCACTTCGGACCACCCACCGCACCCAGGATCACGGCATCTGCACCACGGCAGGCCGCAAGAGTCGACTCGGGGAGCGGATCTCCGAAATTGTCGATGGCGTTGCCACCCATTGGTCGGCTCTCGAACTCAAACCGGTGGCCGAAGCGTTCCCCAGTCGCGAGTAGAACCTTGTGGGCTGCGGCGGTTACCTCCGGGCCTATCCCGTCTCCGGGCAGAAGTACAAATGAAGAGGTCACTTAGTTCCTTCGTCACTTGTGATGGGTGCGGCGTCTGTCGCAGCCTTGTTGAGAGCAGCGGTGAAGGCCCGAGCCGACCCTTCGACGACATCGGTAGAGACGCCCCGTCCCGAGAAGGTCTCAGATTGCACCTGGATGATGACGTTGACTTCGGCCATGGCATCTGCTCCAGCGGTGAGCGGGCTGACTCGATAGTCGAGCAGCACCGCCGGTATCGCGAAGGCATCACGCAATGCACCAAACGCAGCATTGACCATGCCGTCGCCTTCCGAGCTCACGTCAATCACGTCTCCGTTCCGGCGTACCGTCACGGTGGCAACGGGGACTTCCTGGGTTCCTCCTGAAAAGTGGATGCCGACAAGCTCGACAATGTCGGGGGTGACACTTGTCTGCTCGCTAACGATGGCGCGCACTCCTTCTTCGGAGATCTCGCCTTTGCGATCGGCGAGCTCCTTGAAGCGATCGAAAGCTGTCTTGAAGTCGTCGTCCTCCAGCTTGATGTCCATGTTGTTCAACGCATCAGCAAATGCGGCACGTCCGGAGTGTTTCCCAAGGTCGATGGAAGAGGCGTGGCCGATCGACGCCGGGTCCATGATCTCGTAGGTCTCCCGGTCGCGGAGAACACCGTGTTGATGGATGCCGGACTCGTGAGCGAACGCGTTTCGACCAACTATTGCTTTGTTGTATTGGATTGGATAGCCGGTCAACATTGCTACCAGTCGTGAGGTCTCGAAGATTTCTTTCGTGTTCGCACCAACCTCCACTCCGAAGTAATCCTCTCGTGTCTTGACCGCCATGATGATTTCTTCCGTCGACGTGTTGCCCGCTCGTTCTCCAAGGCCGTTGATGGCACCTTCGATCTGGCGGGCGCCCGCATGAATTGCGGACAGCGAGTTGGCGACGGCCAGGCCAAGATCATTGTGACAGTGCGTCGAGATGATCACATCGTTGTTGCCAGAGCGTACGTCGCTGTAGACACGTTCCATCAGTGCCACAAAGTCCGAGGGCACCGCATACCCGACGGTGTCGGGGATATTGATCGTGGTGGCTCCTGCCGCCACCGCACGCTTGCAGCTCTCTACGACAAAGTCGGGGTGGGTTCGGGTGGCGTCCTGTGGTGAGAACTCCACATCGTCGACGTAGCGTTTTGCTCTGGTGACGGACTCGGTGATGGCCTTGAGCACGTCCTCCTCAGACATTCGCAGCATTTGCTCGCGGTGGATCTGTGACGTGGAAATGAAGACATGGATACGCTTCTGATCAGCAGCGCTCACCGCATCGGCAGCTTGGTCGATGTCGTCGGGATGGGTGCGAGCGAGGCTGGCGATCACCGGTCCCTTCACCTCGCTGGCGATACGCGAGACAGCTTCGTGGTCCCCAGGGGAGGACGCAGCAAATCCCGCTTCGATTACATCTACCTGAAGACGAGCGAGTTGATGGGCGATCGCTACCTTGTCGTTTGGCGACAGTGCGATCCCAGGTGCCTGCTCGCCGTCGCGCAGGGTGGTGTCGAGAATTATCAGTTTGTCGGGCAGGGCTGATGCCATAGTTCTAGGAGCTCCTTGATGCGGTGAATCGGCTTTGTTGGGTTGCCGGGTCAACCGCAATGGGTTGCCCGGCTACCTAAGCTCCAGAATGTCTCCGCAGCGCAATTGTCGAGACACCATCACTGGTCGTCTTCCGGTGTCTTGGCAACCAGGAACGGCATCATGCTGCGCAGATCGCGGCCAACCTTTTCGATGTCATGGTCGGCAACAGCGCGCCGGGCGGCGAGCAGGTTTGGTGTTCCAGCCGCGACCTCAGCCATCCATTCCTTGGCAAAAGCCCCGGACTGCACCTCACCAAGAATCTCACGCATCGCGGCTCGGGTTTGCTCAGTGACGATGCGCGGACCGCGTGACACGTCACCGTATTCGGCGGTGTCGGACACTGAGTAACGCATCCACGACAGGCCACCCTCAAACAGAAGGTCCACAATCAGTTTGAGTTCGTGGAGAACCTCGAAGTAAGCCATCTCCGGCTCGTAGCCGGCTTCGGTAAGCGTCTCGAATGCGGCCCGAATCAATTCGTCGACGCCACCACACAGGATTACCTGTTCGCCGAACAAGTCGGTCTCGGTCTCTGCCTTGAACGTAGTTTCTATGACTCCGGCACGGGTCGCCCCGATCCCGTGGGCATAGGAGAGGGCCAGATCCTTGGCGCCACCCGTTGCGTTCTGGTGGACCGCAACTAAGGCGGGGACCCCGCTGCCCGATTGGTACTGGCGGCGCACCAGATGCCCGGGACCTTTAGGGGCCACCATGGCCACATCGATGGACGCCGGTGGATTCACATAGCCGTAGTGAATGTTGAAGCCGTGGGCAAAAAACAGTGCGTCGCCATCCTTGAGCGTGGGAGCGATGGCCTCGTCATAGAGCGTTCCTTGGAACTGATCCGGGACCAAGACCATTGTCAGGTTGGCCCATTCCGCGGCGGCGGCAGGGGTCATTACTTTGAGACCGGCATCGGAGGCTGTTGACTCTCGTCGTGAACCGGGGCGGAGTCCGACCGCGACGTCGACTCCTGATTCCTTGAGGTTGAGGGCATGGGCGTGGCCTTGGCTGCCAAAACCGAGGACGGCGACATTGCGCTGGGCCACCAACATTGGGTCGGCGTCAGCCTCGTAGTACATGATCGCACTCATCTGATTGTGTCCTCTCGGTTTGTTGTCATCATGCGGAGCGCAGCTCGGGCTGTCTTCCGTTTTTGCTCTTGGGGTCGCGAGCCAACGCAATCCGGCCAGATTTGACCAGGTCGACAATGCCATATGGTCGCATCAGTTCCAAGAAGTCACTGAGTCGGCTTGGCTCGCCTGCCAACTCGAATGTGATCGTCTGCTTGCCGACATCGACGGCCCTGGCGTCAAAGATACCGGCGGCATCGAGAATTTCGCCACGGCGCTTGGCATCGGCATTGACCCGAACCATCATGATCTCGCGCTCAACCGAGGTGCCGGCGGGGTGCTCAGTGACCTTGACCGTGTTTACCAGCTTGTACAGCTGCTTCATGATCTGTTCCATCTCGGGGCCGTCGGCGACCAGCGTTATCCGAGACAGGTTCGGGTCGGCGGTCGGGCCGACTGCCAACGAGTGGATGTTGAAGCCACGTCGGGCGAACATGGACGAGACCCTCGCCAGGACACCGGGTTTGTCTTCGACGGTCACTGTGATGACGTGCTGGGTGGTGCTGTTCGATCTGCTCATGCCAAATCCTCCGCGCTCAAGACAACATCGTCATTTGAACCACCCGCAGGGACCATCGGGAACACCATGGCATCCGGGTCGCACTTGAACTCAACAACAACCGGGCGGTCGTTGATGGCCAGTGCCTTCTCGATCGCCGGCCCAACCTCTTCGGGCTTCTCGGCACGGATACCTGCACAGCCCATGGCCTCGGCAAGTCCAACAAAATCCGGTGTGTGGCTGGTCAGGTCTGTAGCACTGTATCTCTCGTTGTAGAACAGCTTCTGCCACTGCTTTACCATGCCAAGCCACGAGTTGTTGAGGACCATGATCTTGACCGGGATCTTCTCAACGCTAGCGGTGACGAGTTCTTGCATCGTCATCTGGAAACAGCCGTCGCCGTCGAATGCAATGACCAGTTCGTCTGGCGCCCCTGCCTTGGCCCCGATGGCAGCAGGAATGGCATACCCCATAGTTCCCAAGCCTCCAGAGTTGATCCAAGTGCGCGGTTTCTCGAACCCCCAGAACTGCGAGGTCCACATCTGATGCTGGCCAACACCGGCGACAACGATCGCCTCCCCGCCGGTGATTCGATGCATTTCCTGGATGACGTACTGCTGTTGGATCGGCCCGTCGGGATCCTGAACGTATTTGAGGGGGTAGTCCCGCTGCCAACCGGCCAGCGTGTCCAACCACTCGGTGCGAGCCGGGGCGGGTTTCGATCCGAGGAAATGCTCCATCGCAAAGATCAGTTGCTCCAGCACGGCGCCTGCGTCGCCAACAATCGGAATGTCTGCATTGCGGACCTTGCCGATCTCGGCGGGATCGACGTCAACATGGATGACTTTGGCCTCGGGAGCGAATGCGGCGACGTTGCCGGTGACCCGATCGTCGAACCTGGCTCCGATGGCGACAAGCAGGTCAGCCTTCTGCATCGCGGTGATCGCGGTGTAGTTGCCGTGCATCCCAGGCATCCCCAGCGCAAGTTCGTGCGAATCCGGGATGGCGCCACGCGCCATGAGGGTGGTCACCGTCGGGAGATTGCTCAGCTCTGCAAACCTACGTAGCCGGTCTGCCGCGTTGGCCCTGATGATGCCGCCCCCGGCGTAGAGCACTGGACGCTCGGCTGCATGGATCATGTCGATGGCTGACTGGACCTGCTTCGGATGGCCCTTGACGCTTGGCTTGTAGCCGGGCAGGTTCATCTCGCCTGGCTTATGCCACACCATGGTGTCGTTCAATATGTCCTTGGGTATATCGACGAGAACCGGTCCGGGGCGCCCAGTGGCGGCGAGATGGAAGGCCTCGCGGATGACGTCGGGGATCTCGTCGACATTGGTGATCAAGTAGTTGTGCTTGGTCACGGGCATCGAGATACCCCAGGTGTGGGCCTCCTGGAAGGCGTCCATGCCGATCGAGGTTTGGGCGACCTGCCCGGTGATGGCAACGACGGGGATTGAGTCCATATAGGCGTCGAGCAGGGGAGTGATCAGGTTGGTTGCGGCGGGGCCCGACGTTGCAAGACACACGCCAACGCGTCCCGTGGCATGGGCGTAGCCCGAGGCCATGTGCCCGGATCCCTGCTCGTGGCGTACCAAGACGTGGCGAATCGGGCTGTCATAGAGCGGATCGTATGCGGGAAGGATTGCTCCGCCCGGCATACCAAAGATCACGTCTACTCCCTCATGCTCGAGGGCTTTTATAAGTGCTTGTGCTCCGGTAAGCGTTTCGCTCATCTCGGTCTCCTGGGCCGCCTGGCTTGGTTGGGATATGAAAAAACCCTCCGGCTGGAGGGTTGTCGGCGCATGATGACGTCTGACGACGTCTGCGCCTAGTCAATAAGTACGAGGGTGGTGTAGGTGTTCTTCATTGTCATCGAATCCTTCTATGGAGTGCGAGTATGCCAGTCCGGCAGATGGTGTCAAGTCCACCGCTTTTTCGACAATCGCTGTGAGTTGCGTATCGACGCGCCATGATGGGGGCATGAGCGGTTTTGGCGGGATCTGGCTGAATGTATTGAGTGGCGCAGTTGCGGCGGGGCGGAGCGCGCTCCATGAACTCGATGCCAAAGAAATCCCTGCTGCGCTTTCGCGGGTCGCTTCATCGCAGGGTGGCAGGCTGCCCCCACCGTTGGCGAGCCGGTTGCTTGCGGAAATCGACAAGAACGATTGGTTTCGGAACAAGGTTGCAGAGGAATGGGAGGGTGAGGTCGGGGATGCATCTGATCTGTTTCTCAACCGTCCCGAAGGTTGGTGGATCGCGGTCAGCGCGGCTGGGGTGGCGGCCGGGACCGGTGCGGAGCAGCGCCGGCTGGATGAACTGGAAACCCGGCTGCGCAAGGTCGAAGCGAAACGAGACAGTGCCGTCAAGAAGGCTGCTGAACACAAGAAAGCGATTGCAGAGGCGGGGCGCCGTGCCAAGGAAGCCGCCGAGACCGCACGGAAATCGGTGGAGCAGCGCTTTGCAGGGTCGGTAGCGGAGGTTGAGGGCCTCCGCCGCGAGCTTGTGGAGACGAAGGAGATCCTGGCCGAGCTCGACACCGAACATCGTCTTCTCCAAACCTCGTTTGACGGACTGCGTTCCCGCCTCCTTAAAGCGCGGCGCGACCGAATCGATGAGGCCGGGCCGCAGGGGGAGTCAAGCTTTCTGTCCAGGGATCCGGTGAAGTTGGCGCGACTGCTGGATCTGCAGGCGGCAGCTCTCGGCCGCGACCCCAGCGCCTTGTCTGAACCGACTCAGGTGGAGCACAGTGCCCTAAGGATGGCTGCCGGCGTCAGACCCGATTCATCGGATGCGATTAGGTGGCTAGTGCGTCTTGACGAGGCCGTTGTCGTGGTCGTCGACGGCTATAACGCCCAGTTCCACATCGATGAAACCGATTTCACCTCAGGGGCGGCACGGCGCCGGCTTGTTGCGGCGCTGAAGCGGTTGCGCACGGCTTCCCCCAGGAAACACCGAATCGTTGTCGTGTACGACTCGACGCTGCCCGGCGAACGAATAGCCAGGACCTCGCTCGGTGGGGTCGAGGTGCGGTTCGCCGATAAGGACCGCATCGCTGATGAAGAGATCATTGAGATGACGGCTGCCCTAGATCGTGTTGTCGTCATATCGAGTGACCGTGCCGTCCGGGATGGGGCAGAGGCCAATGGGGCAACTGTCCTATGGTCCGAGGCACTTTCTGGGTGGCTGGAGCGTTTGTAACCAGACGAACCGTGCGGAAAGTGGCATGTCGTCCGAATGCATCGGCAATGCAAGAGACGATCACCGTGTCGACAACCGCGTCTCTGGGTTGTTAGAGGACCAGTTCGG
>JASJHC010000142.1:0-4767 GCA_033791245.1 Acidimicrobiia bacterium
GCATGATATCGAGCAGTCCCGCGGGGAGAAGCCCCGTATGTGTTTCTGATGGTTCCATAAGGATGGAGCGTACCTGAGAAACAACGACATCGACATCACCAGGGGTCGGAGCTTCGACATTGAGCCGCAAAACCGGTTCGGTATTGGAAGGCCTCACGTTGAGCCAACGATCCCCCAAGTCAATCGTCAACCCATCGAGACGGTCTACTTCGGCACCCGGAAAGGCAGCGGCGATGGCTTCACTGGCTGCGTCCTTATCGAGAACTTCAAAGTTGATCTCTCCCGACTGGGCGTATAGCTCGTACTGCTGACGCAACACTGAAAGCGGCCGGCCATCTTCGGACAGGACCTGAAGCAGGACCAACATGGCCAAGATGCCCGAGTCGGCCCGATAGTTGTCTCTGAAGTAGTAGTGGCCGGAGTGCTCGCCACCAAATATCGCTCCAGTTTCCTTCATTACTTGCTTGATGTACGAATGTCCGACTCGAGTGCGAACCGGAACACCACCAGCCTTGCGCACCAACTCCGGTACGGCCTTGGAGCAGATCAGGTTATGAACGATCGACTCGCCGGGGAACTTGTCAAGGAACCAACTAGCGATGATCGCCGTGACGGTGCTTCCCGGAAGAGGACTCAGCTTGTCATCGATGAAGAACGCCCGATCCGCATCGCCATCGAAAGCAACACCCAGGTCCTGGGGTTGCGCGGTCATTAACTCTTCGAGATCTACAAGATTCTCGGGACGAAGCGGGTCTGGGTGGTGATTCGGAAAGTCACCGTCCGGTTCCAGATACAACCCAGTGAGCTGCGCCGGGATCCGTTCGAAGACACTGGGAACAGCCACCCCCGCTACGCCGTTGCCACCATCGGCAGCTACTCGTAACGCGCTGATGTGGTCAACGTCGATGATCGACATGAGGTGGTTCAAATAGCCGGCCAAAACATCGACTGAGGCGACCGCACCAGACTCGGGTACCGAGTCGAGCTCCCCCTCGGCCAACGTACGCACCTCCACCAGGCCGCTATCAACCCCGACCGGGGCCGCGCCGGCCAGACACAGCTTGATCCCGTTATAGCCTTTTGGGTTGTGGCTGGCGGTAACCATGACCCCCGGCTGGTCCATCGAACCCGCAGCGAAATACACCATGTCGGTTGTGATCATCCCCAAATCATCAACGGAGACACCCTGTGAGGTGATCCCCTCGATTAGGGCCGCAGCCAGATCCGGCGAGGAGTGCCGGCAGTCCCTGCCCACTGCGATTCGGCCGGTGCCGGCGAAGCGGGCGAACGCCTTCCCGATCCGCCGTGCGGATTCCTCATCAAGCTGGTCGGGCACGGTCCCGCGAATGTCGTATGCCTTGAAGATTTGGTCGAAACTCATGGTCGGGATTGTACGCCGCCGGACCTAGTGCCCGGCAGGGTTACTTGCTGGACCCTCTACAATCGATCGGCAATGCCGCATTCTCCACAGACCGGTGTCTCTATCCTGATGCCGGCATACCAGCTCGAATCTGTGATTGCCGACAACGTCGACCGTGTCGTCGAGGTGGTTGGCGACTGGCCCGGTGTAGAAATAATTGTCATCGACGATGGCAGCACTGACGACACCAAGGGGTTTGCGGAGAAGGCGGCCAGTGCCCACGAGAGCGTCTCTGCAGTCAGCTACCCCATCAACCGTGGCAAAGGCGGAGCGCTAAAGGAAGGTTTCACCCACGCCAGCGGCGACACCATCGTTTTCTTGGATTCAGACCTCGACCTTCCTCCGGAGCAACTGCCCACTTTCCTCACCGAGTTCGAACACCAGGGCGTAGACGCACTCGTCGGAGCCAAGCGCACCGCGATGGCTCCGGGCAGGTATCCAGCACTACGCCGCCTGCTGATCCTGGCTTTCGCCGGTGTCAATCGTGTGCTGTTTCGCCTGCCGGTTCACGAAACCCAAACCGGCCTCAAAGCCTTCAAAAGGTCGGCGCTGCAGGACACACTGCCCAACCTGGAGACCGACGGCTATACGTTCGATCTGGAGCTGCTTATCCGCATCCGCAAAGCAGGGGGATCCCTCGCCGAAGCACCGGTCGCGTTGGCGCCCGGTTCATCAAGCGGCCTCTCCCTCGCCACTTTGTGGGAGATGGGCAGAGATACCCTCGCGATCTGGGTCAAGAGCTTCCGCTGGAAGTGAGCTGACGGCCTTGGTCTTGGCATCGATAGCCTTGCGAAAGACGATATCTCGGTAGCCGGCAAACTTCGGAATGATGATCAAGGCAGAGGCGAGCAGGTAGAACAGATTCTGCTCGGTTCGGGTCAGCGGGCCCCACAACCAGTCTGCACCGTTCACAATCAGCTGGGTAGCAAACCAAGCGGCAACGTTGATCCCGACAAAATGAATGGTCTCTCTGCGCATCTCCCCTGCCGCGGCGAGCTGAAATGTCCAGCGCCGATTGAGCAGGTACGACACGAACGTTGCAATGAGAAACGACAATGCAATCGCCCAGAACTGTTCCCAGTTGAACCCTTCGTCGAAGGTCTTGGTGCCACCAAGCAGATTGAGGAAGATGTTGAACAAGGCGAGCGAAACAACCGTATTCACCACGCCCACCAGGCTCACCTTGATCAATTGGCCGATAGCGCTCGGGGTGAAGAGGGATCGAACGTAGCTTCTCACACGGACCTCGCTAGACGGTTCTCCCACGCCGACTAGAGCGGGAGCGCGACACCCACCACACCACGAAGACAAACGCGGCAAGGCTTAGTGCCATCCCAAGGTTTTCGGTCCAAGTCCTGCTGAACTCCAGCGAAACGTTCTCCGCAGTGGGGACAACGATCATTAGTGATGGCGCAGCCCGATAGGGCCCGTCGGCACCAGTCGCCTCCCAATTCGGGAAGTACGAGGTTTTGACCAAATGGGGCACGCCCACTGCGGTGGTGGTGAACGAGATTCGATGGTCTTCGATAACGATGTCGCTGACCACTTCGTCGTCAGTATCCAGCGCAGTTCCCAGATCGAACGGACCTTCGAGTTCGGTGAAGTCGGGCCACTCTTCTGGGCCGCTCGCAACGATCCAGCGGTCGAGAGTGTCTAGTTCGTCGTACCACTCCAATGCCACGTCGGCGAAGTCTTCCTCGCCTTCGTACACCGCAGGCAAATACCGGGCGACATCCACAGGATTCGAATCCGGCAAGGCAAACACCGAGTACGCCTCCGCCTCAACAAGCGGTTGGAGCCCCAAACGATTCGCCTCTCCCGTCATCTCCTCGGTTTGGGTGACGTAGTACTCGATGTTGTAGAGCATCGAGTGATCGATCCCCCGCTCCAGGTCGAACGTGCGATAAGTGAGACCCCGGACGGGCTGCGATGGCGACCGACTCATCTCCGCCTGATTGAGAAAGTGGAACGGCGTCGTGAGCGAGGACTCAAAGAAAACACCTTCCATGGTCTCGTGATTCTCGCTCCAATACGGGATCAACATCAGAGCCATCGGGGTGCCGTACTGCTCTTGTATCTCCTTGTTGTACTCCCACATGACGCGACCTTCCGGCAACTCGTCAATCTCAGAAACCAACGCCGACAACTCCGGGTACGCGGCTTTGCCCTCATAACCCTGGTAGTTCCAGTTGACCCATCCGGGGATGTCGTGGATCCCGATGATCGTTACCGCCAGCGTCAACGCCACTACGAGCAGTCCGATGGAAACGATGTTCTCATGACGATTGGGCAGCCAACGGGCCAGCCGCATCGAGCCAAGCCCGACGGCAATGCCCGCAAACAGAAAGACTCCCATGAACCAATAGGGCAAGAGCCGGGCATTGTACAGAATGGTCCATCCCTGTTCGGCTATGAGTAGATACCCGAGGAATGGGGCGATCGTCATGGTCAACAGGACTCTTATGTCTTCGCTGCGAAGCAAGGACCAAACGGCACCGATAATCCCAAGAGCAAAGATCGGGATGAACTCGTTTGTGAATGGCGTCCCCACGTTCGATATCCCGGCGCCACGGATCCCGGTGAGCGGAGTCCACCCCATATCGGTGGTGAGTCCGCCGGTTATCCGAATCAGGACGGGAAGTCCCCAGAATGCTGCCATGGCAAAACCAAGGATCCACGACCACACCACGTTGGCCGCACCACGACGACGTAGAAAGACCGGTAGCGAGACCAGGACGACGATAAGGGTGGTGACGATGTGGCTAAGCGCGGTGAGCGCAAGGACGCCTGCGGCGGCCGGGGTGAAGCCCCTCCCCTCTCTCGAATCTCTGATCACCATGCCGAGATAGACAAGCGACAGCGCAAACGACCATGAGAACGAGAACTCCCCCGCAAGGGTCGACTTGATATTGGCCCCGAAGATGCTGAAGCTCTCCATGAACACAAACATCGAGCCAAAGGCAGCCGCAATGGCGGCGACAGGCCGCGCGAAACCGATCGCGCGCACCAGGTAGTAGGCAGCGGCCGGCATCGCGACCAAGCCGATGATCGTCGAGAGCTTGAACGCTACGCCATAAGGGACCAGGACATCCATTAAGACCGTGAAGACCGCAGGCAGCGGGAAGTAGAAGTAGAACACCGGGTAGCCGGCATACCAGTCGTTGCTCCAACCAAGTAAGCGTCCCGATGGAATAAGGCTGTCACGGAGGACTTGCGGGAGCACCACATGGGCTCCCATGTCCCCTCCGGTCGGGGTATTGGCAATGAGAAGAGACGGCCAATGGATGTCGAGGTTGAAGAATGGGAAAGCATCCTGCGGACTCACCCTCGCAACCAGACCCGCCATG
>JASJHC010000143.1:0-2637 GCA_033791245.1 Acidimicrobiia bacterium
CGGTCGTCAGGATCGGACGACAGACGCAGCACGTCTCCTTCTCGGAACTGCTGGGCGAAATCACGCAGCTCCTGGTAGCGATCGAGGCGGGTTGCACCACCTTCTTCGATATAGGCCCAGATATCGCCCTTGTCGCAGTCCGCCTGCGCCCGGAAGTCGTCGACATCCTGTTGGCGGTCGGCCAGCTTCTCAGCCAGCTGTCCCCGTCGTTGCTCAGATCGGAATTGGGCGAAACTTGCGTTTAGGAGCCGCTCAGCTGCCTTCTGATCGTAATTTGGTACAAGGTTGGCCGCCATGTTGTAAGTCGGCTGGAAACTCGAAACGAGCGGGTGACTGCCTTCGGCGGCGATAGCGGCAACGCGTTCAAACGGGATGTCGAAGTTGTGCAACACAACAGCAGTGCCTTCGCTGTCGATTCCTCTTCTTCCCGCCCGACCGGTCAGCTGGGTGTAGTCGCCCGGCTGGATGATCTCGTGTTTCTCGCCGTTGAACTTCGACAATCGTTCCAGAACCACCGACCGCGCCGGCATGTTGATCCCCAACGACAACGTCTCGGTGGCGAATACCAGCTTCACGAGGCCGGAAATGAACAGGTCTTCAACCGTCTCTTTGAACGCTGGAACCATTCCCGCATGATGAGCTGCCACTCCCCGCTCGAGCCGACCCAACCAGGTGGCATAACCGAGGGCACTCAGGTCTTGGCTGGGCAGATGCTCGGTCAAGACCGCGGCACGCCGTCGAATCTCGTCCCGCTCCGTCGCAGAGGTGAGCTCAATGCTCGCCGCCGCTACCGTCTCCGCTGCCTGATCGCACCCCGCTCGAGAGAAGATGAAATAGATGGCGGGTAGCAACCCGGCCGCAGCCAGCTCTTCGGCAACCTCGAGACGCCGCGGAGCAGCAAACCGGCGCTGCCTACCCCTCCCCTTTTGGAGAAGCCTGCTGATTTGGGGATTAGGTCGCGAACCCCGGAACACCGGCATCAGCTCCAGGGCGCTATCCCGGTATCGATCCTGTACCAAGTACATGCTTTCAAGGGGTACGGGCCGGTGGGTCTCGACGATCAGAGCGGTTTCACCGCGCTGACTGCGCACCCACGCTGTGAACTCCTCGGGGTTGGCAATGGTTGCCGAGAGCGAGACGATAGGGACCGATGTGGGCAGATGAATGATCACTTCCTCCCACACCGCACCGCGATATCGGTTCTGCAAATAGTGGACCTCGTCCAGGATCACTACCGCCAGGCCGGTAAGGGCCCGTGACTCGGCGTAAATCATGTTCCGCAAGACCTCTGTGGTCATGACCACGATCGAGGCGTCTCCGTTGACAACATTGTCCCCGGTGAGCAATCCGACAGATTCGGCTCCGAACATGCTGCAAAGGTCGTTGTACTTCTGATTGGACAACGCCTTGATGGGGGTGGTGTAGAACGCCCGACCACCCTTAGCCACCGCCCTGCTCACCGCATGCTCGGCGATCAGCGTCTTGCCGGCGCCAGTTGGGGCAACGACGACGACCGAGCGCCCGGCATCAATCTGCTGTGCCGCCTCAACTTGGAACGGGTCTGGTGCGAACCCTCGGTCGCCGATCAGAGTCATTTCTTGAGGATGTAGCGGATCGACAAGATCGACAACTCGTACAACAGATACATGGGCGTTGACAGCATCAGCAGCGTGACCGGGTCACCACCCGGTGTCATCAATGCCGCCGCGACCACTACGAACACAACAGCCCAGCGTCTTTGTTCACGGAGCGCTCGGCTGCTCACCAGCCCAAGCGCGGCCGCCGCAAAAAGAAACACGGGGAACTGGAATGCGATCCCGAACGCAAGCAAGAACCGCATCGCAAAGCTGAAGTAGAAGTTGACCCCAACCGTCTCCTGGAGAAGGTCCCCAGCGAAGCTGAACAGCACTTTCAGGGCCAGCGGCAGGCTGTAGTAGCCGAGCGCAATACCGGAAAGGAACAGCAGCGCCATCACCCCCGAGAGCGGATAGACGTACCTTCGCTCCCGTTTGGTTAGGGCCGGGCCGATGAAGCGCCACACCTGGTAGATGATTACCGGGCTCGCAACGATGAAGCCGCCAAATAGCGCAACCCGCAACGCCAGCGAGAAGGGCTCTGTGGGCTGGAAGAACGCAAGCGGCTGGTCAGTGGCGCCCTCGTAGGGCTTGGCCAATACGCCGAGGATGTCGCGATAGAAGATGAACCCGACCACCGTGCCAACGGCGATAGCCACTACCGACTTGATGAGGCGAGTCCGCAGCTCGACAAGATGGTTCATCAGTGACATGCGCGAGGTCATCGGTCAGTCTCCGGGGACTCGCTGTGCTCCGGCGACTTGTCGCTCTTCTCTTGGGGAGCTTCAGCAATCTCCGGTGGCTCTGGCTCTGCAGCCAGGTCCTCGATTTGCTTGTTTGTCTCTTCTATCTGCTTTTCGAGTTCCTTCTTGGAAGCCGCCAGCTGCTCTTCCAGCTCCTTTTTGGCTTTGGTCACATCGTCAGTTAGGGAGCTGAGTGACGCCCCCATCTCTTCTTTGATGCCACGGACCTCTTGGTTGAGGCCCTTGAGCGGCTCGCTGACTTCCTGCCACTCACCTTCGAACTCCTTGCGGAGGTCGGTGATCATCGAGCGACTCTTCCG
>JASJHC010000144.1:0-3146 GCA_033791245.1 Acidimicrobiia bacterium
GGACGCATAGCGGCAGCGTACTCGGCCCTGCTGACAAGAATCAGCGGTCAGCCAGACCCGGCACCAGCCTTGAGCTCCCGCCAGACATTGCGCACTGCTTGCTCCAGGTCGGCAAGGGTCCCGGTGTTGACAATGACGTGCTCGGCTCCAACCAACCATTCCTCGCGTTGTGGTTGCACCGCCAGTCGGTTGGCCGCATCAGCCTCTGCCATCCCTCTGGCCACCGACCTCCGGATTCGCAGTTCCGTCGGTGCGTCCACGATCAGCCGGGCCCACCCCGGACCAGCCAACTCGCTACGAAATGGCAGCTCCAGCACGACGTCGTGCTCGCCTGCGGCCACGACCCGAGCCGCTATCTCGTCCCGAATGGCTGGATGTGTGATCGACTCGAGCAAGGCAAGCTGTTCTCCATCAGTGAAGACGATGGCAGCGAGCAAAGCCCTATCGACCCGTCCGTCAACCATCGCCGACGGCCACAGAGCGGCCACCGCGTCATGGGCGGCTCCTCCGGGCTCAAGGACCTCGTGACCGATCCGATCTGCCTCGATGACAACAGCGCCTTGCCTTTCGAGGATGCGCAACACGGCCGTCTTGCCGCTCCCTATTCCCCCACTCACGATCACCCGCAGCGGGGGTTGCTTATTGCCGTCGAGTCTCATCAGCCCGACTGTACCCTGTGGCGATGCTCACATCTCGCGACCCATGGGAACAACGCCTTGATTGGGTCCTCAGCGCTGTCTTGTGGAGTTCACTGACGCTTGCCGTAACGATCACCGCCGTTGTCGACGGCCCCACCGCCAACGTAGGAATATATGCAATACTGACCGGCGGTTGGGTCGTTTCAATTCAGACGATTCCCCGCCATCTCCGCAACTCCGAGCAGTGGGGCGAACTGCTTGCGGTGCTCGGGGTCGTCGTATCGCTCATCGCCATGGCGCTGACCGGTGGCTCCGAATCTGGCTACGTCATCTTCCTGGCTAGCCCGACTCTCTTTGCGGCCAGCTTTCTAGGACTCCGTATCGGTCTGGAAACGGGCGCACTTTCTGTCGCTGGCCTGTTCGTCATAGCCAGGGCACTGGAACAGCCTTTGCTCGACGAGTCGACCATCCAGCCTGCATTTCTGTACGGCCTCGTTGTCATCACCTTCACACAAGTGCGCAGGATCTTGATCGAAACCAGCGAGCACAGCGCGGAAATGCAAGCCGCTGCGTCGGCTCGGGTTGACCGCATCCAAAGCGCCCACACGCTGCTGACGAGCCTTTCCGAACTTGCCAACACCCAAGAGCTCAATCCCGTAACCATCGGCACCGTGGCCTTGCGCGACTTGGCCGCATCCGTTCCCTTTGTTGGCGGGCGCGTGAGCGTCACCCGCGAGGACGGCGACTACGTCGTTGTGGCCAGTTACGGAGAGATCAGCGAAGACATCCCTACACACACCTACCCCATCGAGATGAGGGGAATGAATCTGGGCCGTATCGAACTGTGGCCGGAGGAAGGCACCAGCCTGGCCGACTACGACCCCGCCATCCAGCCGATCGTCCGGCAGGTCGGATTGGCGTTCGATAACGTGTCTCTAGTGCAGCGAATCGCCCATCGGACCGTCTACGAGGAGCGAATTCGGCTGGCCCGCGAACTCCACGACAACATCGGGCCTTCGCTGGCATCGCTCGGCCTCCGCATCGACATGCTCATCTACAGCGCGACCACAGACCCTGAATTGGCCCGGCATCTCAAAGGCACCCGTGAAGCGGTCACCGCGCTAGTCGAAGAAGTCAGAACAACCGTGAGCGACTTGCGCCATGACAACGTCGCCTCGATTGTCGAACAAGCGTATGAGATTGCCGCTGAATCTGCTGGCTCGGGTCCCGAGATTCGCATCGAGATACGCGAACACCGTCCGCCTCGTCCCGCGGTTGCGGTCGAGCTACGCGCCATTCTGACCGAAGCTGTTCGCAATGCGGTCGAGCATTCGGGAGCACAGCAGCTGCGAATCGATGGGGAGGTCGACCGTGACCGAGGCAGAATCTGCATTCACGATGACGGCATCGGATTCGACCCAGATAATCTGCCGAAGGGCCACTACGGAGTCTTGGGGATGAGTGAACGTGCCACCCAGATTGGAGGCACGTTGCAGATCGAATCGTCCCCCACCACAGGCAGCCGCATTACCATTGCGTGGGAGGCAGATTGAATTGATCATCCAGATAGCAATAGCCGACGATCACACGATGCTGCGTGAGGGGTTATCGCAGGCCCTCGACAGTATCCCCGATATCGAAGTAATCGCCACTGCCGCCGATGGTCGCGAACTACTCGCGGTGCTTGAGAAGGTGACACCTGACGTGATCCTGGTCGACATTGAAATGCCAAAGCTCAGCGGTATTGGGGCTTTGCGCAAGATGGACGACGGGCCTCTGGCCATCGTGGTAACGATGCACGCCGACGACGAACAACGACGAAAGGCCGCGGCCGCCGGTGCGGTTGGCTTCCTTTCCAAGTCAGCGCCTCTACCTGATCTGGCGGCCGCGATCCGTGCTGTCGCCGCTGGCGAGACCATCCTGGACGAGGAGGAGACCCCTGGCATCCTCGACAGACACCGCCAGCCGTCACTGGACGAGGGCGCCGCAGCCCTTACCGCAAGGGAGCGAGAGGTACTCAAGCTGCTCGCATCAGGTGTAAGCAGCACCGAAGACCTTGCCGATCGTTTGTTCATATCGCAGAAGACGGTCAAGAACCACCTGGCAAGCATCTACGAGAAGTTGGCTATCACTGACCGCGCCCAAGCTGTTGTTGAGGCGATCCGCCTCGGGATTAACCGCTAGCATCGTACCGAACGCACCAGAGGGACTAGCAGACCGAGCAGGAAGAGGGCACCTTTTCCGATCAACTACCGTGGACGTAGAGCACTTGCCTGACCACTCATTGTGGTCGAATAGGTCGCCCGGCCTATTGAGGTATGGACCCTTCTGGGGGTACATTGCTATTGGATCACCCTGCCAAGGAGGAACGAAACCATGCTCAGTATCTGGAATGCACTTCAGACCCGTTTTAGTGACGAAGAAGGCGCCAGCCTTGTCGAGTACGCGCTACTGGTCGCTCTCATCGCTATCGTTGCGCTGATTGCCATCACCGCCGTCGGCGACTCT
>JASJHC010000145.1:0-2879 GCA_033791245.1 Acidimicrobiia bacterium
CCCGAGGGCGGCAAGTACCGCGCAACGGCTGCTGCGGCTCTCGACGGCGAAGCTGGCGTGTGGGGTCTTGACGACCTTCTCTGCGTTCAGTTCGACGCAGACGGCGACCTGATCTTGGGTACCGCCGGTAACTGCGATGGCGTCATTTGGGTACCGGAGGGGCGTAAGCAGCTTTCCGGCGTAACCCAGAATGAGGTGATTGGTGGACGCAAGTACACCGTCTTCACCTTCGCCGAACTCGTCGACACCGACACAGCCACCGGGCCAGCAGCCTGGGTTGCGGGTGACATCTTCTACGGCACGGCCGCAGGCGATGTCCTCGAATCCGCCTCGGCCACAGCAGGGGATATCTACATCGGAACCGTCCTCGGTGACGGCCGATTCATCCTCGACATCAATCGTCGTCCGGTCGCACCGGTTTAAGGAAGGAGCACACAGTGAAAACACTCACAATCCCACGCTCCTCTCTTGACGGAGCGGTCAACGACCCACTCACCCGACTCGTAGACATCTTCGGCGACGAGAATGGCCATCGGCTGTTCGGTGCCGCCGTTGGTGACGCACCGGCAGGTTTCCTCACGCAGGACGACCTTCTCGATACGATCCCAGGCGCTCGCGGCCTGACGGTCGACGGCCAGAGCGTCAACACGATTTGGGCCAACATGCAGGCAATGCTTGGAGCGTTCAATAGCTCCAACGACGCGATCGTTTCCCTCCTGTCCTTCCAGACAGAAACGGCGAACGAGAAGGTCGGCGTACCGATCAACCCAGGATTCCAGAAGGCGACCGAGTTCGGCCGTCCATCGAAGATCCGCATGGCGCTGATCGCTCGTGGCTTCCCGTATGAGCACTTCGACCTCGGCGACGGATACACGCAGGAATACATCGACCTCGCCACTGGCGAGCAGTTGATGGCGGTGCAGGCCACCATCCTGAACGCGTGGACCTCGCTCGAACGAGAAATCGTCATGGAAGCCGTTTTCGGCAATGCCAACTACACCGATCAGGATGGAATCAACGTCAAGCGGCTCTACAACGCCGACGGCGAAGTTCCCCCGAAGATCAAGCGCTGGACACACTCCGGCACGCATACTCACTACCTCTTTGGAGGCGGTGCAGGGTTCGTGCAGGGTGACTTGGACACCATGGGTGAGCACCTCGTTCACCACGGTTTCCGGGAGTTCGGCGATTCGACCTTCATCCTGTTCGTCAACCGAACTGACCTTCCAGTGGTCAAGGCGTTTGCGAACTTCATCCCGGCGGAATCCGCCGAATGGCCGCAGAACCTTGCCGCTTCTGGCATCATCAAGGGGCTTCAGCGCTCCGCTGGTACCAGCGGCCTCTCGGTCGAGGGTTGGTGCAACGACTGGGTCATCGTCCAGGCCAATGACTTCCCTGCCGGGTATCTGTTCGGCATGGTGTCAGGTGGTCCGATGAACACCAGGAACGTTGTCGGCAAGCGGGTTCACCCGAACCCGTCCGTGCGCGGCCTTCGTCTCATCGAAGGCAACCGGCAGAACTACCCGCTCTACGATTCCGTCTACGACGGATACATGGGCGCGGGTGTTGGCCAGCGTGGCGCAGCCGTCATCATGCAGGACGCTGCGAGCTACACCGCTCCGACGTTCGACACTGGCGAGTAGTAGCGAAGACGTGACAACCGACTAGATTCGGGGGCAGGAGATGAGTATCCTGCCCCCGTCTACGTCCCAGGAGGACACAGAATGGCACTGACCACAGAACAGATGATCGAGATGCAGAGCCAGATGCGTGCCGAGAAGACCGCTGGACGACCAGAGGTAGCCCAGCGCATCCAGAAGGCATTGGATCGAGGCGAGCCATACGAGGTGACGCCCGTCGTCGTCAAGGATGCGCTTCCCGTACCACCGACCAGCGGGCCTGGTTCCGGCAAAGAGAAGTGGACTGAGTTTGCACTCGACGCATCTGACATGGATCCCGAGATCATCGAAGCGGCGAGCAAGAAAGACCTCATCGCGATGCTGCGGGCCAACGGAGTCATCCCGTTCCCAGAGGTAGAAGAAGACGACGATGTGTGAGATAGTCCTAGTTATCGATTGACCGGGCGGGCATGTCGGGCGATGAAAGTCGCCCAAAATGCCCCGCAAGAAACCGAAGAAGCCGAAGAAACCGAAGAAGCAAAAGAAGGGCAGCATGGGCATCACATCCGACATGGTTGACATTTCGCTCTGTGAATCTGTGACAGGATGGGCTGATGTCATTGATCAGTTCGCTCTTGAAACTGGTGGAATCAACATCGAGGGGTCCGGTTCGCTGTGCGGCTGGGTAAATGCAACAACTAGCGCCATCGAGTACTACACCATCACCTCGGTCGATCTCACCGGCAAGCATGTTTATGTGTGGATGTATTGCTCTGGCAAAGTTGATACTCGCGTTAACGGCGGATTCAGAATCGTGCTCTACACCGACGCCAGCAACTATGCGGAGTTCTACGTCGGCGGGAATGACACGCACTTTGCTCAGTGGAACCTCATGGTCTGTGATCCCGAATCGACAGACTCGCTTGTTCACGAGACAGGGACCTTCGATCCGACAGATGTCACTCGGATCGGGGTCCGCTTCAAGACTCTCACCGCAGCGATCAAGAAGGGGCAGACCTACGTCCAGAACTGTTTCTGGGATGCGGCGCGGTACGGCACCGGAGTAACAGTCACACAAGACGCAGCAGAGCAGCACACGCTTGAAGACATCTTCGATGAAGACATGGGAGACTCATCAAATGTGTGGGGAGTAGTTCAGAAGTCGGCTGGTGCGTATGTGATTAACGGAGCACTGACGTTTGGTGGGGAGACAGCCGAGAGCGTTGACTTCCTTTCAGAGATTGACGCCATTCTCTACCC
>JASJHC010000146.1:0-5892 GCA_033791245.1 Acidimicrobiia bacterium
GTGAAAACGTGGTCATCGGAAGGCCCGACAGTCCCATCCGGGCCCGCGTAGGTCAGCTCAATAACAACACCACCGAGACCGGGCTCACCCGTGTCGATGAGACCGTTGTCATTGATGTCCCACCAGACCGTGTCTCCAATAAAGGCATCCCCGTCGTACCCGAAGTCGGCATCCTCAAAGTCCTCGCCGTCACCAAGGGTGACCGGTGTCGAGGAATCGAGGTCGCTGTCGTAGTCGAAGGTGTTCGTAGCCGCCAACGGCAGCCCACCCAGCACATCGACCTGATAGAGATCGCCGGGGAGATTGGGGAAGGTGTAATTGCCATCGCTGTCGGTTGTGGTGGTGAAAACATGGTCGTCGTCAGTGCCGAGCACGCCATCTTCACCTGACCAGGTCAGCTGGACTGGGATTTCGGGGATGCCGGGCTCCCCAGTTGTAACCAACCCATCGGCGTTGGTATCGAGCCAGACCAGGTCGCCTATGGACCCGTCACCGGTGTAGCCAAAGTCCTGGGCATCATTGTCTTCGCCGTCCCCCAAGGAGTAAGAGCTGGTGTGGGCAGTAACGGTCCCGTCGGCGTCGTAGGTCTGGGTCATGCCGCTGGGCAACGTGGCGGGGTTGACCACGACCGTATACGCGCCTGCGGGCAGATTGGAAACCAGATAGTCGCCGTTGGCATCGGTAGTGGTTGTGTAGACGACGTCATCGCCACCACCAACCGCATCATCAAAACCGAGCCAGGTCACAGTCACCCCAACGTTGGCAAGACCGATGTCGCCCGCAGCCGCACTGAAAACGCCGCCACTGTTGTCGACGTCCCAGAAGACGTTGTCGCCGATGCTTCCGGTGCCGGTGTAGGCAAAGTCGACGTCGAGCTTGTCTTCGTCTTCACCGAGCGCTCCCGCCCATGCATTGTCTGCGGTCCCGTCGAGATCCCAGCTGGCCGTCATTCCTGGCGGGAGGTCGGCGGTATTGACAGTGACGGTGTAATTGCCCCCAGGCAACTCATCGACGAGGTAGAGGCCGTTGGAGTCTGTGGTCGCAACATGCACCTCGTCGTCTCCACCACCTACCGCACCGTCAAGACCAAGGTAGGTAACGGTGACCCGTATACCGGCCAGATCAGGCTCGGATGCATCCTGGAGATCGTCGCCATTAACGTCAAACCAGATGTAGTTGCCGATAGAAGCGAGGTCGAGTTCGACGCTGACGATATCGGCAACGACGTCGTCATATTCGATGAACCATGTTGGATTGGCGGCACGGTCGGTTGCAGATGCCCCAAAGTAGGAAGGCACATCAGCGGTGTTGACCAACTCGGCGGCCGACGCATTCTCAACGCCTACTCCAAGCGGGGTGTCCAGGATCACGTCGTAGGTGAACGACAGAGATGCTCCCGGAGCCAGCGGACCGGCGATGTCCCAAGCGATCGTGTCGGTCCCCGCGTCCCAGATGCCGCCGTCGGAGATCGATCCCACAGAGATGTAGGCAAGATCGGTCAGCGTATCGACAACAGTCATGTTGTGGGCTGGCGACATATTGGCTGCACCGCTGTTGGTAACGGTCACGGTGTAGGTGAGGGTCTCGCCGGGAAGGGCACGTCGGTAGTCGGTGTCACCAGACTGACCGGAGACGTCCTTGTTGATGCTCAACTGCGGCTCGACAATGGTCACGGTAGCCACCGCTGGTCCGGCATTCACATCAAAGCCGCCGGTAGCTGGCGGTACCGTCGGAGCAACGGGGATCTTGTCGGTTTGGTGGCCGTAGACGGAGGCCGCGTTGTCCGGGGTGGCACCCCGGACCAGCGTGTTGAGCACGTGGGCGTTGTAGATGATGGTTACGACCCTGGCCTCCCCGGTCGCACGGGCGGTATCGATGTCGTCGAGCCAGAATCCCACTGCTTGGGAGCCGACAACACCGATATCGGTTGCGGTGATATCTGGACTACAGGCCGATCCATTCATGTCACAGGTGGAAACCCCGACCATCCCGTCATAGGACAGACCCGAAGGCAGTGTGTCGATGACGGTGGCGTCGTACATGATGGTTCCCGGCGGAATGGTGACATCGATGGTGTAGGTGACGATGTCGCCGATGGTCGCTGTTGCCGGATTGACCGCCTTGGCAATGGAGGCGAGCGGAGAGCTCTGCGTATCGGTATCGGTGGCGGTATATCGGATTCCGCTGGTCCGCTCATCTGAAGAAGGGCCTGCCAACGAAGTGGTGTCGACCACAACGGTGTTGGTCAGATCAGTACTCACAATGATCGGGTCATCGACGGTGACCGTGTAGGTCCTATTGACTGTCGTGTTGGTGTTGATCGTGGGGATAGTCCAGGTGATAGTGCGGGCAACGCTGTCCCAGACACCACCATCGGCAGTGAGCCCCGTTGTGGGCCCGGTTGGGGTCAGACCCGTCGGCGTGAGACCAATCGGCAGAGTGTCAACAACTACCGAATCGTGTGCCATCGAGGCACCGGCAGCGTTGTTGATGGCGAGGGTATAGACAACCGTCTCGTTGCCGACAACAACGCCGTCATTGCCGATGCTGTCAACGCTCGACTTTGTTATCGCCATGTTTGGCTCGACAACAGTTGTGTTGGCTGACGCGGCAATAGTGGTGTTAGCCGCGGGGGTGTCATGGTTACCCCAGGTGAACCCGGCGGTGTTGCCGATCGTTGCACCATGGAGGTTTAGCGGAACGTCAAGAACTCGTCCCGTGATTGTCACGGTAAGTGTGTCATCACCCGACGCTGGCGGGTTCCTGTAGATGGCGGGGAACGTGACGGTGACCGATTCGGCTACAGAGTCTTCGTTCAGGATCACGCCTCCGTTGCCCCCCTCGCCGTTGAAGGTGTGGCTGGACGAGACGAGGTCTAGAGACGCCACGAGGTCGTCGACTACCGAAGCTCCGTAGATGGTGGTGCCTTCTGGCACGACCACCGTCACGGTGTAGGTGATCAACTCGCCGATGGTGGCCTGGTCAGCCAAGGCATTCCCCGACTCGCCGATGCTGGTTGTACGAGTCTTGGTGATGGTCGGCGTCGCGGTCACAACTGATGACGTATCATCGGCGACCGTCGTGTTCGGGGTGGTGACCGTTGTGTCGATGTTGCTCGCTGGCAGGTGAAGGAAGGTCCCGCCATCGTTGGTGTCAGAGGTGTAGCTGCGGACACCCGCATCGTTGGGAATGGTCTCGCTTGGGGCAATGCCGGTGGGGATGGCGACGACGTAGGTCACCGTGATCGAGTCGTTGGCCGGCACAGTCAGCGTGTTGGCGCCGGTCCACTCGATACGCTGGTTGGCAGCACACACACCGCTATCGCTTATCGCACTGACGTGGGTGGTGCAGGGGCTGTATTCGGCGGGTAGCAGGTCCCATACTTCGACATTGTCGGCTTGGAGGTCACCGCTATTGGTGATGGTCAGTTGATAGGTGACGTCGTCGCCCTCCATCACCTGCACGCCGTCAACGTTGTTGCCACCGGTTGGCGTTGCACCGACGGCGATTACACCCTTGACCAAGTCCAGTTCCGCTTCGAGGACCTCGATAACGGCAAGGTCACGCAGGTTGGACGGAGTACCGGCCGAATTGGCGTAGGAGTACTTCATCAGGTTCTCCACGATGGTCCCAGACGTGGTGGCGTTGGGGTTGGTGATTGTGCTCGAGAACACGATCTCGAGATACTCGTCCTGATTTACGTATCCGTCACTCCCGACGGTCCAACTCAGGATGCCGCTACCTGCATCGGTGGCGTCGAAGGTGATCTCGCCTACCGGGACGTTGTTGTTCGTCCCCAGAGCCCAAGCATCAGAGGCCGCATAGCTGTGCCCGGGGGGTAGATAGTCCTGGATGTCGGAATCAAAGGTATCGAGATCGACCGGGAAGTCGACACCGAGACGCCAGCAAACCTGATCACCTATACGGTAATCGTTCGCTTGGGTCGCGTTCCAGTCTGCTGCCGCGACCGCGGTGCACGAAATGAACGGGTCCTGCCGGGCGGCGACGTCC
This sequence comes from Acidimicrobiia bacterium, assembly GCA_033791245.1. GTDB lineage: Bacteria > Actinomycetota > Acidimicrobiia > Spongiisociales > UBA5794 > JAAETI01. Next base: position 4,012 of record JASJHC010000146.1, read on the forward strand.
TTGCTGATGATGACTACCGCGGCTGATTGGCCGGCGGAAGACTCGTCTGCAACGGAACGCCCATCGACATCGCCTTGAATCAGGACCTCGTTGGTCCATGCGTCACTGGCGACGACCGGTGCGCTGCCCTGCTGGTAGGTACTGCGGGTTGCTGTAGAGAACGTGATCGTGAAGTCATTGGAGGTTCCCATATTGGGCAGGTTCCACACCAGGGTCCACGTGCCATCGGCATTCTCGGTTGCTGAGGAGACGGCCGGACCCGGTGCGGGAGTGGCGGCACAGTCGCCGTCGACTCCCACAGGACACAGACCGTCGGGAAGTGTGTCGGTAACGACAAGGCTGCTGGCCGTGGTCGTGTATTCGCTCGTCTCCACGAACAACGTCCAGGTGCTGGACACTCCGTGGGTAATGGAATCCTGGCTGACAGACTTGTGGATGGAGAGATCCTCGGCGGAGACGACCATCTCGTCCAAGTCGGCGTAGGTGACGCCGTCACCCGTATATGTTCCCGTTGCCCGGGCACCGTTGGTCATCGTCTGCTCAGTGGCGGTTTCCTCGGTGAGCGCACCGTTGTTGTTGTCGAGGTTGGAACCCTGCAGACCAGTGGTCTCAGGAGTAGCGGCTGCCCATGTGGTCGTGTTGGCCTGCCTCGGGATGGCGGCGATGTAGTCGAAGATGGCAACGCCGCCAGCATTCAACGAGGTGGTGGCGGTGCCCGCATTCCAAACAACGTGCGTGTAGATGCCTTGGCCGAGAGGTCCAGGTGGATCGACATCGACGGTTTCAACTGTGTCCGGGCTAAAACATGTGTTGGCCATTGCCGGAGCGTTGCCAGGATTGATCACCCCAGAACCGATGTACTCGTCACCGACCGTGGAGTTGTCTGCAGTACCGCAGCCGAGGAATTCCATCCCGGCCGGGATCCAGTCTTCGATTGCGAAGTTGTTGGTTGCCCCGAGGTAGTTGTTCTCGATCTTAAGCGTGTAGACGGTCTGGTGATCGTGGAGACCGCGCAACAACTCACTCTCGGTGCTTGGCTCTGTTTTGGTGAGGATGAAGGCAACAAGGTTGGTGGTTGCCTGGATGTTCTCGTCGCGGCCGGTGGAGTTGTCGACGCCATTGGTTGTCGAATTGTAGGTGGGGACAATCCGCGGGCTGGAGTTGACATACGCACTGGCTTGGTTGGTGAACGAATCGCCAACATCGAGTGCTGCGGTGTGAGTGACCGTGTACGAAACTGACTCAGTCACGCCGGCCTGGAGGTCCGAGACGTTGCGCCACACGAGCGTGGTCTGGCCATTGCTCGGCTCATTGCTCAGGATCTGAGTTGGTGCGGGGTCGCCGCTCACAAAGACAACACCGGAGGGCAGAACGTCAACAAAAGTGAGGTTGAATCCGTCGGTCCCGGTGGGGTTCGTAGCTGACAATGTCACGGGGATCGCCGGATCACCAGCAAGAGCCTCCCCCGGCATATCCTTGGCAAGCGAGATATTCGGAGTTCCAGCGGCTTGCGCCTGCTCGGAGCCAGAAATCAGCACAAGAACACTGAGAAGAACGACAAATGCCGAAATCGCGCAAATCGCACGCGTACGAACCAAAGACGCAAGCGTCATGAAAATACACCACCTAGAGCTGTCTAGTCTTATTGACCCTGAGGACCATTAGTCATATCGGCAGCCGAATACGCGACTAAAACCTTCTGTCCCCGATCTTGTTCTTCCAGTGATTAGGAGATTATCCCGAACCGTGTCGTAAGTCGAGTATTTCGTATGCGTCTGGCGTCGTTCCCCGCCGTATACGGCGGTGTCGGCCGCCCGACAGCGGGTGGTCAGGCCGATAGCCCTCGGATGAGAAATTCGACCGCCATCTCGGGCGGCGAAA
>JASJHC010000147.1:0-3061 GCA_033791245.1 Acidimicrobiia bacterium
TCTGCAGCTGCCGCGGTATTCACCAAGGAGCGCCAGAAGACCGCAGCCAAGGCTGCAACCAGTGCGATGGCGCATCTGCGCGAGCTTGGTATGACCGCACCGACAGTTGAATTCAGTTTCAGGGCGACCGAAGTTGGCCCTCATGGTGCCGATCGTATCGAGCTGTTGTTTGCCTCAGATGAGAACCTCGCCGTTGGGCCAGCAGCCAAGGTTGCCTCTGGTGGCGAGCTGAGCCGACTCACCCTGGCTTTGCGTCTCGCTACCGGGATCGGCGACGCCGACTTGATAGCTTTTGACGAAGTCGACGCAGGCATCGGCGGAGCCACCGCCCGCGCCATGGGCGAAAAACTCGCCGCCCTCAGCATCGATCGACAGATCTTCTGCGTTACCCACCTGCCGCAGGTGGCGGCCCATGCCGACTCACATTTCGTCGTGACTCGCGATGGTGCCCAAGCGACGGTGCAGCTTGTTGACGGCGATGAACGTCTGTCGGAGCTGTCGCGCATGCTTGGCGGTCTCCCCGACAGCGAGCGGGGGCAACTTCATGCCGCGGAACTGCTTTCGTCCGCACGGGAGCACAAGTAGCTCCCAAGATGGCGGCCTGTTACGAAACCGACCGGTGGTATCATCGAATCCCAGCCGGCCAGCTGGGAGTTTGCCTTTGTCCAAGTATGTATTTGTCACCGGTGGAGTGACATCAAGCCTCGGGAAGGGCATCACCGCCGCTTCGCTCGCCCGAATCCTCAAGTCTCGTGGTCTTTCCGTCGTACTGCAGAAGCTGGATCCGTACATCAATGTTGATCCGGGAACGATGAACCCGTTCGAGCATGGTGAGGTCTTTGTCACCGAGGATGGGGGAGAGACAGACCTCGACCTTGGCCACTATGAGCGGTTCCTTGGCGCCGATCTGCGCCGCGAATCGAATGTCACAACGGGCGCTGTCTACCAGTCCGTGATCCGCAAGGAACGACGGGGCGACTATCTCGGGGCCACCGTGCAGGTCATCCCTCACATCACAAACGAGATCAAGACACGTATTCGCAAGCTCGGCAGCGACGACGTTGATGTTGTGATTACCGAAATTGGTGGAACGGTCGGCGATATCGAAGGCTTGCCATATCTCGAGGCGATCCGTCAGATGCGCAAGGATATGGGAAGGGCCAACACCTGCTACATCCATGTCACCTTGGTCCCTTACCTGCCGACGAGCGAGGAACTCAAGACAAAGCCGACGCAGCACTCGGTCGCCGAATTGCGCAGCACTGGCATCCACCCAGACGTGATCGTTCCTCGGTCTGACCGTCCTATTGACGACTCGGCGCGCCGCAAGATCAGCTTGTTCTGTGACGTTGACTCCGACGCCGTGATAAATGCGACGGACGCCGCTGACATCTACGAAGTGCCTCTCGACATGCTGGAAGCCGGTCTCGACCGGGTTGTCTGCCGGGTCCTCGAGATCGAGGCGCCGGAGGCAGACATGAGCAGTTGGCGGGAAATGGTCCACCAGCTCGCCCACCCCGAAGACACCGTAACTATCGGGCTGGTCGGTAAGTACATCGATCTTCCCGATGCCTACCTGTCGGTTGTCGAATCCCTGCGTCACGGTGGCCGAGCCAACAAAGCCAGAGTCGACATCCGCTGGATCCCAGCCGAAGAGGTCGATGGGCTCCTTGCCGACTCGCATCTCGAAGGCCTGCACGGGATTCTCGTTCCCGGTGGGTTCGGAATCCGCGGCGTCGAAGGCAAGATCCACGCGATTCGTCATGCCAGAGAACAGTCGGTTCCCTTCCTCGGCTTGTGCCTGGGGTTGCAGTGCGCAGTAATCGAATATGCCCGCAACGTGCTCGGGATCGCTGATGCTCACAGCACCGAGTTCGATCCGACGACGCAAAACCCCGTTATCGACCTGATGCTCGATCAGCAGGATGTCGAGGACATGGGTGGAACCATGCGCCTTGGTGTGTATCCGGCGAAGCTGACGGAAGGATCGCTGGCGGACAAGCTGTACGGCGAGCCACTTGTGTATGAGCGACACCGTCATCGCTGGGAGGTCAACAACCGCTATCGCAAGGCCTTGAGCGAGGCCGGGATGCAAGCCAGCGGGGTATCGCCCGACGATCGATTGATTGAGATTGTTGAGCTGTCGCAGCATCCGTTCTTCATCGCGACGCAATTCCATCCCGAGTTCACCTCGCGACCGGACGCTCCCAACCCGCTGTTTGCCGGGCTGGTCGGTGCCGCTCTTGAGTACAAGAACGCAGCCGGCACGGAGTCGGTTGTGGAAACAAGACTGCAGGTAGAGTTCTAGATGAGTGCAGGCGAAGGATTTCGAATCGCGGCGACGCGTGTCATCACCGAAACACCGCTCATTCGGCTGGAGGAGATCGATCTTGAAACACCCGACGGGTCGATTCAGCCGCGGACGGTTATCCGCTTTGGCGGTGCCGTATCGGTAGTTCCGGTGATCGACGACGAGGTCATCCTGATCCGTCAGTATCGAACGCCACTGGATGCTCCGCTCCTCGAGCTGCCGGCTGGCAAGCTTGACATCCCCGGCGAAGACCTCGCCGCGGCGGCTGCCCGCGAGCTTGAGGAAGAAGTCGGGTATCACGCCGGTACCTTGCAGCAAGTCGCCCGTTTCTTCACCAGCCCCGGCTTTGCCGATGAAGAGATGACCGTGTTCATTGCTACGGATCTGACACCGACCCCTATCAAGCCGATGGGTGCAGAGGAAGTCGCCGCAGAGGTGGTCCGGATTCCGATCGCCGACCTACCAAGCCGGCTGGGAGAGATCGAGGACAGCAAGACTCTCGTTGGGCTGATGATTCTTCTGCTGCAACGGCACGGGGTTCTTGATCCGGCCGATACGGCGTGGAGCTAGCCCTCGCCGTCGAGGAGTACTTGACCTCGCTCGTCGCCGAGCGTGGTTTGGCGGAGAACACCGTTACTGCCTACCGACGCGACCTCCGTCAGTACGGCCAATTCCTGGCGAACCAGTCGATCACGTCTGTTGAGAGCATCGACGGTACGACGGTGACTGCCTATATGGAGATGTTGCGTG
>JASJHC010000148.1:0-23145 GCA_033791245.1 Acidimicrobiia bacterium
AGATAAACATTGGTTCCGAGCATTTCGCTCAGCGTTGCACTGCGCTCCAAGGGAGTGCGGCGGACATAGCGGGTGATGCGAGTGCGCGCTTGCTTGATGTCGTTGAGATTGAGCATCAGTCGATGTTACGCCGACAGGGCAGCGTTCATCGTTTCTTGTCACACCCAGCAGATAGGTTGCGGGTATGAAGAAGTTACAAGTACACAGCATCAGCGTCGAAGAGCTGCTTGAAGCGGCTGGCTTCGACTTCACCGTCGTCGAGCAGTGCCCACACCCCACCTGTGAGGTCTGCACCGATCACATCCTGGCGGCCGCCGCCTAACCATTGACGGTCTCGCTCGGAATCTTCGTCCGCTATCTGGGGTTCAGTACGGTGCAGTAGTCGCCAGGAGAACCAGCGTGCGCAAACCCGAAGTCATCTATGTCGGAGACCCCATGTGCTCGTGGTGCTGGGGGATCGCGCCGGCGATGCATCAGATTTCCGAACGTAGCGATGTAGACATGCGGATCATTGTCGGAGGACTCCGCCCTGGGCCCAACGCCCGTGCTCTCGACAACCGGATGCGTGAAGAACTCGCTCATCACTGGGCAAAGGTTGCCGAGGTCTCTGGGCAACCGTTCAACGACGCTGTTCTCGCCCGAGCAGACTGGGTATATGACACGGAACGTCCTGCGATTGCTGTGACGACGATGCGCCGCCACTCGCCTGCGGACACATTGCGGTTCTTCACATTGCTTCAGCAGGCCTTCTATGCCGAAGCGGTTGATATCACCGAGCTATCCGAATACCGGGCGCTGCTTGCTGGTTTTGATGTTGATATCGATCGGTTCATCGCAGAGATGGACTCGGCCGATGCCAGAACTCTTGCTTGGGAGGAATTTGCCGACGCCCGAGAACTGGGGGTCGCCGGGTTCCCCACTGTGTTGTTGCGTGTCGACGACACCACCCAGGTGCTCGCCAGGGGGTATGCGACGTCGCAGCACTTCGACGACTTGCTGACATATTGGGTCGAGGGGCGGCAGCCGAACAGCGCAAACGTCGGTACCTGCTCGATTGAGGGCATCTGCTAATCAAAACAGAGTCCTCAAGGCCACCCACACACTGTCCGATTCGATTCTGTACAAGTAATGTGTTGGTAATCACTGACAGGATGTAGACGTGGCTCGGAGACGTTCGCGACGGCGCAAGAACTCATACTCGGAAGCCGGCGACAGCGCGGTTGAGCCACAGGCCGCCACCGTTGAGGATCTCTCGCCACGCGCCAGACGGCTTGTGGAGAGCGGGGTAATTGATCTCGAAGCAATCACAGGATCAGGCCCCGAAGGCAAGATCACCAGTGGGGACATTCTCCACGCAGCTCGTGTCATGGAGATGGAGCAGTCGGTACCCCGTATCGAGCGGACGAGCCAGGCAGTCGCGGCATCGCAAGAGCCCAAAGCCGAACCCGACGCGGAAATAGCCGCTGCACCCGGTGGAGTCATCGATGCGGTCCCAGTTGTGGATGATGCTGTTGCCCTGGATTCCGGCACTTCTTCAACGGCGCAGGTGGGTGGCGAGCCAATCAGTGTCGCCCCCGACCCGTGGGACGAGTACAACGGATCATCTGACGGACTATCTGAGATCGTCATGCCCGGTGCTGAGCAGTCGTGGGGAGAAGCCGAGGCAAACATCGCGGCCATTGCCGAAGAGGCGGCCGCCCAGAGCACCGAAGCCTCGGTCGCGGAGTCGATCGAGCCAGAGACCGTTGCGGCGACGGAGGACGCCGATATCACCTCCGACGCACCCGAACTTGAGGCGGTCACTGTGCCGTCTCAAGGCAAAGACGAGACCGCCGGTGCCGAAGAGATGCCAGCCGATGCCGAGGCTGTTTCCGCAGAGACTGATGCTGGCGAAGAGCCAGAAGCTGAAGAAAAGTCAATTGTCGACCTAGTCGCGGCCGCAAACGAAGCGATCGCAACGACGGCGCCGACAGAGATTCCTTCCGAAGAGGCTGTTGCCTCCGACGACGGTGTAAGCCCACAAGAGAGCGATGCTCCCGAGCCTTATCTCGAAGAGGCAATGGCGATGTCATCGAAAGGAGAGGTAATGATGGCTTTCGGTACGCTCGAACTGGTCGATCCCGATAGCGTTTGGGCCGAAGGTGCTGAAGACTTTGCGCCGTGGTTCCTGGCGCATTCCCAACAACTCGGCGATGTGCTGGGCCTGGAAGCTGGGCTTTCGGATGCACGCCAGTTCACCACCAAGAGCGCCACTGGTGTCCTCGGTCGTGATGACAACGGCGACGATGTTGTAGTCGTGTCGTCCAAGAGTTCGACCGCCGACGACTCCGACCTTGGGCGTGCCTTGGGAATGGCCGCCTCCTCAGGGGCTGGCTCGGTCGCACTGGTGTCCGCCTCGCTTGGTGAAGATCAGCTCAAGGCTCTCTCTTGGCTCAACAACCAGACCAAGAGTGCGGTCAAGTGGTACGGCATCGAGATGCGGGTGGTCAGGATTGCTGACTCGCCGGCAGCCATGCTGTTTGAGCTGGTCGCCTCACCGCCCCAGGACTAGACCCTCGGGCTGCGGAGGGATTCGGAGTGGCCGAGCTCAGGTTGCCAGGCAAGCTGATTGTGGAGGCCCTCGCTAGACGACCTTGCGGTCCACATCTTCAGCGGACTTCGCTCGTAGGTCCGACATTTGGGAAAGCACGCTGGTGGCACCCTCTCCGATGCGGGGCAGCTTGCGCCCTCCCCGTTTCGAATAGATGCTGGTGTTTCCGTCGTCGTTAGAAACACGCTTTGCGTCCTCGCGGAGCTGTTGTGCCTCGGTTTCGGCTTCGGCACGAAGCCGCTCTGCCTCGCTCATCGCTTTTTCGGTCTCTGATTGGGCAATCTCACGAGACTCGGCCTTTTCACCTTCGGCCATGCCGAGCAGGCGCATCGCTTCTTCTCTCATAGCCCGGGCCTCTGCTGCTGCCTGGGCGACGATCTCTGCCGCCTCAGCCTGTGCCTGCGCAATCAGCTCGGGGGCATCCGTCGAAATGATCTGAGGTGCGGGTGCTGTTGGCAGCGGTGGGGGTGTTGCCGCAGCGGTTTCTGCAGCTTTCTGCTCGGCTTCCAACAGCTTGGCCCATCTGGCGGCCATTTCTTCTTCGCGGGTTGCGATCCGCTTGACGCGGGAGCGGGCATCTTCCAGCTCGTGGACGGCTTCGGCGCGAACCTTTTTTGCCAGCTCGCGCGCCGATTTCAGCTGTGATGCTGCTTCCACCCTCATCTCTTGGACAGATTTTTGGGTTTCGATGTCGGTTGTAACTTCGACGCTCATCCCGTGCTTTCGATTGTGCGCTGTTCGGATTGCCCGAGTGCCTTCTCTTTGCCTATCGGCAGCTACGAGACGCTCTTAACGACCAGCATCCGTACGCAACGAATGACTAGTGCCTATTTGTGTCGTGTCGGAACGAGGAACTGACCAAAGGTGAGTTCCTCAAGTAGCCTTCGTTCTGTGGAAGGACGGCCCCCGCTAAGCGATCTGATGACCGAGCAAGAGTTTCATCGGTGGTACTGGACCATGGCCGAGTTGCAGCCGTTCGCCCGAAGTCTGAACGTGAGGGCCACTGGGGCCAAAACCGTGCTCACTGAACGAATCGCAGCTCGACTCGGGGGGCGACCCCCGCCTGAGGAGACTCACTTGGGCTGTCCGACCCCGCAGCTGAGTGGATCGTTTTTCAGTGACACGGAGATCCCGAAGGGGCAGCGTTCTACTAGCGAACTTCGGGCGTTTTTCGAAGCAGAGAGCGGCCCGGCATTTCGTTTCAATGGTTACATGCGTGCCTTCCTTCTGGATGGAGGCTCCGCGCTGGGTGACGCGGTTGCGTACTGGTACGCGACGGTGGGGACGGAGCTACCGCCACAATCGCAGAGTCTGGAGTTCAACATGTTCACGAAAGCGTGGCATCGGGCGCACCCGAAGGGCACAGCAAGGGACTGCCGGACGGCGTGGGAGGCGTACCGGTCTGTCCCCGTCGATGAGCGCCCCGCGATTGGCTGAAGCGAGGAGTGGCAGTCGGCGGTCGTGTCGGCGCGGGCCTACAGGAAGGCCAGCAATGCCATCAACACGACAAAGGTCCCAAATCCTGCGATGGCCCGCATCTGACGAGCATTGCTGCGCCCGGCGGCGAACTGTTCCCAGAGGAAGGCCACGACCACCCCTGTCGCCAAGCCACCGAGGTGCGCCCGCCAGTCGATGTTGGGGATGAAGAGCGGAAGCGCCATATTGATCAACAGGATTCCGCCGAGTTGGTTGAACATGGCGCTGCCGGCCGCCGAACCACGCTGCCGATAAGCCGCATACAGCCAGGCACCAAACAGACCGAACAGGGCCCCCGATGCACCAACGCTGAATCCGCCAGCCGGGCCGAATAGGTACGTGGCCAGGCTGCCGCCGGCGGCACTTGCCAAATAGATGCCAGTGAAGGCCACCGAGCCAACCTGTCTTTCGAGACGGGGTCCGAATATGTACAGGAAGTACATGTTGAACAAGATGTGCATTATCCCGCCATGCAGGAAGGCTGCAGTGATGCCTCTCCACCACTCGCCGGCCTCGATATCGACGCCGCGCGCAGCAAAGTTGATGATCAAGTCGATTTCGATATCTGTCGACGCGAGTCCAGCTAGAAAGATCGCAACGTTGATGGCGATCAGAGAGAACACAACAGGGCTGGTTTGGAAACTTGGCCCTGCCGTAATTGAACGAGCATGGACCACCCTTTGCTTGCCAGCAGCACGAACGCACTCCGGGCACTTCTGACCCACAGGGGCATCGTGGGAACAGTCCGGGCAGATTGGTCGGCCGCACTCACTACACGACAAGTAGGTGACGCGGTCAGGGTGCCGGTAGCAAACGGGTGTTGTTATTGCTTCGCTCATGAGGGATATAACCTACTTCATAGTGCTCTTTAGTCCCGAAGCGACAAAGTTCATCACAGGGCAGTAGTCGGCACACGATTCCTGTACATTTGGCTGATGGGAGGTCAACATGAGTGACGAGTCTCAACAACCGCAAACCCACCGCCAATTGGCTGTCGAACTCTTCAACAGAACCTGGGAGCTGCTCGACAAGGAGACACGCTCGGACGAGGACAAGGCCGAGATGCTCACCACTGCTTTCGCATCGCGCTACCACTGGCGCCAAGCCGGCGATGCCACAAACTTCAGCGTCGGCGATTGGCAGATATCTAGGGTCGCTGCCGTCATCGGTTATCCCGACCTCGCTCTCGAATATGGGAAGAGATCGCTGCACGTAGCCTCGCTCGCCGGGCTTGGACCTTTCTACGTCGGCTACGCCCACGAAGCTCTTGCCCGGGCGGCACGTCTTGCCGGCAACCGCGACGATGTTGCGGAGCAGTTGGAGTTGGGCCGTGAAATGCTTGGTCAGGTCGAAGATGCCGCCGAACGGGATCTGCTTGCCGCCGACCTTGATGAGATTGGTGGCGCCTAGGTTGTTTCCCGATCCACCATCAACAACGGTCCATCCCTGGGGTGAGGCTGCGACGCCATACGAAGAGCTGGGTGAATCCGTTCTGCGGGATCTCGTTGACCACTTCTACGACCGCATCAACGACAGTTCACCCGCGTTGCGGGCCATGCATCCCCGCGACGACAGCAACTCCAGACGCAACCTCTACGAATTCCTCAGCGGGTGGATGGGCGGACCTAACTTGTATGCGGAGCGCAAAGGGCATCCTCGCCTCCGTATGCGTCATCTGCCGTTCTCGATCGGCGAGGCTGAGGCCAAAGAGTGGATGAGGTGTATGCGAGGCGCATTCGATGATGTTGGCGTCGGTGAGCCGCTGCGCAGCTATCTCGAAACTCGTCTCGACCAACAGGCGCACCACATGCGCAACACCGAGACCGATCTGGTTTAGCTCCCCACCCTTGCGATACTGCACACATGGCTACACGCGCTAAACGTCGTACCCGCCAAGGCTTGCTGGCATTCCTTCTGGTCGCCGCACTCACCCCCGCAGCCCTTGCCGATATCTCTATTGGCAGTTCGTTCGTCGATGACAACGGCAACGTTCACGAAGGCTATATCGAAGCGATAAGTGCGGCGGGTATCACCAAAGGCTGCAATCCGCCCCGGAACGACCGGTCCTGCCCGGATGCCTCGGTGACCAGAGGGGAGATGGCGGCGTTCTTGACCAGAGCGCTCACCCTGCCGACCGCAACCACTGACTACTTCGGCGATGATGCCGGCTCGATATTTGAGGCCAACATCAACTCGTTGGCGGCGGCGGGGATTACCCGAGGGTGCAATCCTCCCGACAACACCCAGTTTTGTCCTGATGCGGCGGTTTCCCGAGAGCAGATGGCGGCCCTCTTGGTCCGAGCCTTCGAATACTCCGATCCCGGCCAGGGCAACTGGTTCACCGACGATGACGGGTCGCTGTTCGAAGCCGACATCGACAGATTGCGACAGGCCGGTGTCACCAAGGGCTGCAACCCACCTGCCAATACCTTGTTCTGTCCGACCGCCGAGGTGCGTCGCGATGAGATGGCATCCTTCCTCGGCCGTGCTCTCGGGCTGTCCCCTTCGGTTCCTCCCTCACCCACAGATGCGTGCGTCCAGCCGGACACGACGGTCGCTCCCATCCGGCAGATCACCGTGACCCCTGGCCAGCAGCCAACTCTTGCCGAGGCCTTTGCTACCGCCCAGCCGGGTGACCAAATTCTGCTGGAGGCGGGTACCCATCTCCAGAGCGGCAATCTGGCCATCAACCGCTCGGGAACCGCCGACAACTGGATCGAGATCAAGGCGGCGCCCGGAGCCTCGCCAATCATCGACCTGAGTTCGACAGGTGAGTTCCGGATCAGCGGATCGTATGTAGCGCTGGTTGGTGTCGATATCCGCAACGGCGGAGGCAATAACCTGCATATCGCCCCCGACTCGAGCGATGTGCACCATGTGTACGTTGCGAACACCGTCATCCATGATCTTGCCTGGGGACCGGGTGCCGCCATCAAGATCAACCGGAACAACGCGGCCGATGCCGGCGTGGGTTTGATCTGCCTGGAAGGCAATGACGTCAGCGAGGCCATCAGTAACGCCGTCATCGATGGTGTAGGTGTTGACGGTGCGGTTGTCATCGGAAACGATATCCACGACAACGCAGTTGGCAGCCATGGCATCTTCTTCAAAGGTGGGTCTGCTGACATCCTGATCGAGGGCAATGTGATTCGGGGCATCCGCGGCAACGCCGCGCTGCAACTCGGTGGGAGCACCGGAGCAGCGTATTGGAACCCGCTCTATCCCGCTTGGGAGGGTGTCGATCAGATCGCCCGCAACAACATCATCACCGACTTTGATGATTCCGCCGTTGAGATTCGGGGAATAGACGGTGCCACCGTCTACAACAACACCATTGTCACGCAGAGCAACTTTGCGATCTTCCGCCTCCAAGTCGGCAACAACGCCTCCGGCGGGTCCAGCGGCAATGACAACATCTACATCAGCAGCAATCTGGTTGTCGCAACGGGTGGCGATCCGCAATACGCCAGGAACGATGGCGGCAGCGCCGCGATTGTTTTTGGTCCGCAACTATGGGCGGGCACGTTGCACAACTCGGGTGCGGCAACACCGGGCATCCCCAGCTTCCCGCAGCCTGACGATGCGGTCGTCGGCGCCGGCTCGCTAGCGGCGGTACTGGTCGACCCGACTGTTGTGGGTGTCACCGGCCTTGCCGATGCGATAGGGCAGTACACCCCGGTGCCGGGCAGTGCGGCGCTCGGCGCTGCCGAGGTCCTTGCCGACGTCGCCAGGGACATTCTTGGCGAACTCAGATCAGCCACGGCTCCGACCTTCGGTGCTGTCGAGAACCCTTGACCGCTGGCATGCCCATAATGTCGGCATGAGCCAATCGCCGATCACCCGTCGTCGTTTTCTTGCGTCGTCCCTGGCCGCAGTTGGAGCTGGTGCGATTGGTGCGGTGGCGTGGCTGACCAGGTCATCTGGTGAGCCCACGGTCGCCGCGCCGACTACGTCGGCGGCACCAACTACGTCGGCGGCACCAACAACGTCGGCGGCACCGACAACCACTCCTCCGCCAACTACGACCACGACCGAGGGTCTGGCTGTGGTTCCGATCGAGGTGGTGTGCCGCGAGTCATGGGGAGCGCTAATCGCCTCTGGTGAGTTCACTGCACACACAATCGATCAGATCACCGTCCATCACACTGCGGTTTTGCTCGATTCGAACACGGACGCTCCGGCACGGGCCAGGCAACATCAGCAATATCACCAGAGTCTGGGATGGCCCGATCTCGCCTACCACTACCTGATCGATCGCAACGGGCATATCTACGAGGGCAGGCCCGTGGACTATGTCGGTGACACCGCAACCAACTACGACCCGACCGGTCACTTCCTTGTGTGCTGTGAAGGAGACTTCAACCAGCAAGAGATCGGGGAGGAGCAATACCGTTCCCTCGTCCAGCTTGTGGCGTGGGGAGCCATGGAGTTCGAAATAGACCCCAATACAGTTCGCGGGCATCGGGATCTTGCCACTACTAGCTGCCCCGGTGACAACCTCTACCCGCTGGTGGCTGATCAAACCCTTGCCAAGGACGTCTCGGCAGCGATCGCCGGTCCGGCGCTGCAATTGGACGAGGTTTGTGGAGACGGGGGAGCAAGTTTGGTTGCCGCGATCGAGGATGGGTCCGCCTAGCCGGGTATTGGAACCAAACTCCTTCGCCGAACGTCATATCCGTAGTGGCGCCACAACGCGCCCTGCCAGTCAGATAGCAAGTGAGTTTTGGCCGGAAGACGGGTACGCTTGTCCGACACATACCGGAGGTGAAGTGGTGAAGCGGGTATATGTAGTTCTCATTGCGATTGGGCTAATGGTTGCGGCGTGCGGCGGGACAACCACCGACACCACCGTTGCGTCCGCGGCCCAGGAGACGCAGGTCACTGCGGGTGCGACAACATCGTCGGAGGCGCCAGCAACCGAGACCGAGGGGAGCGACGGGGAGGTCGATCTCGGGGAGGACGGCGTTCTTACTCTGGACGACTTCATTCCGGGGGGAGCCACCAACTACGAGGAGATCGACTGGCGTGAGCAAGAAGTTGCCGTCCAACAGGTGGTAGCCGAATGCATGGCAGCCGAGGGCTTCGACTATGTCCCGTTTGTACCGTCCGACGTCGACGGTGGGTTCTACATCGAAGAGGAGTGGGATCAGGAATCCTACGTAAAGGAACACGGCTTTGGCGTGGCCACCTGGGTAATCGACGAGCGCAACTTCGGAATCGGCGATGAAGGGGAATTCGAAGACCCGTTTGCGGACGATCCCAACCAGGCCATCGTTGACGCGATGGACGAACTCGAACGCGAGGAGTACTACCGGGTTCTCCATGGTGGTGAGCCGGAGATCATCGAGAACACTCCATGGGAAGAGATCGAGGCGATGACCCCAGAAGAGCAGGACGCGTTCTACAACGAGGCCTATAACGATTGGGAGCCGTCCGGTTGTTACAACGAGGCATGGGAAGACTCATACAACGAGGACGCAACCCAGGCCTTCTACGAGGAGTTCAGCGCGGACCTCGAGGCCGTTTTCACCGACATGGAATCTGACCCGAGGATCGTCGAGGCACAGGCGGGTTGGTCAGGGTGTATGGCAGATGCTGGACACAACTTTGCTTCCCAAGAGGAGATGTACGGGTACTTCTATGGTGACCAATTCGGCGACAGTGAGTTCAGTGAGGCAGTAAATGCGCTGATCACGTATCCGGAATATGACTCTTCTTCCGACGAAGAGCTGACGGAAGAAGAGTTGAATGATCCGGCGCGGTGGATGCCGCAATTCGACATTGAGGAGCTCCAGCCCTACATCGACGAAGAGATCGCGGTTGCAACGGCCGACTACGAGTGCTCCAAGGAAATGGAAGGCTTGTGGGAAGAGGTCTACACCGATCTCCAGGAGCAGTTCCTCGAGGACAACATGGATCGGCTGATGGCGTATTTGGAGGCCAACGCTTAGTCACCCGTAGCTGATTCGATACATCACTGAGGAGAGACCTTGAGCCGTCGCATTCTTCTGGTACTCACCCTGCTCGCCGTCGTCGTCGCCGCCGGGGTGGGTTGGGTAGCCGGCACCCGCATCAAATCACCCGCCCAAGTTGCGGCCGAGGCCGAGCCTCCTGAAGCGTCACTGATCACAGTCCCGGTTGTTCGGATGGTGATAGCCAACGACCTCGTCACCAGGGGTTCCGTGCGGTTCGACGAGCCAGAAGCAGTATTTGCCCCGTCCCTTGCCGTCCCCGAGTTGGCCCCCGTGGTCACTTGGGTGCCGGGGGTGGGCGACGAGCTCGAAGAAGGCTCTGTTCTCTTCGAGCTGGCGGGACGTCCCACCTTTGCATTGCAGGGTGACCTTCCCCTGTTCAGGACTGTCGCACCTGGAGACAAAGGTGAGGACATCGAGCAACTCCAGAACGCGCTGACCCGGTTGGGATTCGATCCGGGAATCGTTGATGGCGTGTACGGCCCCGATACCGAGAGTGCGGTTAGCGCGTTCTACAGAGCACAGGGCTACGAACCAATCGGGACCGACCAATCGATCCTCGACCAGGTCGAAGGTGCAGAGCAAGTGGTTGACGGCGCACGGACCGCCTACAACCAGGCGAAGGCGCAGCGAGCCGCTGCCGACAAAGCACAACGGGCGGTGACCGCCGCCGCTGCTGCGCTTGCTGACTCTGAAGCGGAACTCACGCTGGCGGAGACGAGGCTGGCTCAGGCCGAGGCGGGTAGCCACCCCGACACGGGCCTTCCGCCTACCGATGCGGAAATGACCGCCCTGAACGGCGCCGCGGCGGAGGGTGAGAAGTGGGTGACCATGAGTCAAGACGCATTGCAGGCCGCCCTCGCCGAGGCCGACTTTGCCGGTCCGCCCCAGGACACCAGTGCCGATCTCAAGGCACTCAGTTCAGCTCTGGAGGACCTGGCTGAGGCGCGGGCAGGAGTAGGCTCGCCGATCCCCGATGGCGAGTTCATGTTCTTCAAGGTATTCCCGATCCGCGTTGACGGTGTCGGGATCCAGCGCGGTGACATAGCCGGCGGCGAGATAATGCAGGTGTCGGGATCTCGTCTTGCCATCGACTCCTCGGTCGCCATCGACGAGGCCGACTTTGTTGAAGAGGGTGACCGGGTCACCATCGAACTCAGTCGCCTTGGGATCGAACTCGGGGGGACGGTGTCGATCAAGGCGGATCGTCCGGGAACACGCGGGGTGACCCCTGACAAGGTCTACGTTGAGATCCTTCCTGACGAGGTTCGCGCCGAGCTCAACAACACGAACGTCAAGATCACAATCCCGGTCGCCACCCGGGCAACGGAAGGCGAGGTCCTAGCCGTTCCAGCCGCTGCGCTGTCGGCGACCGGCTCTGGAGACACCATCGTGACCGTCGAGATGGACGATGGCACCACAAGAATCGTGACGGTAACTCCCGGTCTTTCTGCCCCCGGCGGCATGGTTGAAATCGCAGTCATCGACGGCGAGCTTGGTGAGGGCGACCGGGTGGTCGTCGGACTGCAACAAGGGACCCAAGCCGAGACTGCGGTCGACGAGTCGACAGAAGAATGAACCCTGTCGTCGAGCTAGAAGGGGTGACTCGTACCTTCCCCGGGTCACCGCCGGTGGAAGCGGTCAGGGACGCCGACCTGGTGGTCGGTGAGGGTGGGTACCTTGCCATCGTTGGTCCGTCCGGATCCGGCAAGTCGACGTTGCTCCACATCCTCGGCTGTCTCGACACTCCGACATCCGGCTCCTACCGGTTGCGTGGAATCGACGTGGGGTCCCTCAGCGACGGGGATCGGACTTCGTTGCGCGGCAGCGAGGTCGGGTTTGTGTTCCAAGCCTTCCACCTGCTGCCCTACCGATCGGTCATCGAGAACGTGGTGACCGGTCTTGTCTACAACCGGACCCCGCGCAAGGTGCGACGCCGTCGGGCGAGCGAGGCCTTGGAGCGAGTTGGTCTCGGACACCGGATGGATTTCAAGCCAACTCAGTTGTCCGGTGGTGAGCGGCAGCGGGTTGCGATTGCTCGGGCTATTGCAGCGGAGCCAAGCCTTCTGCTCTGTGACGAGCCAACTGGCAACCTCGACACCAAGACCACCGTCGCAATACTGGACTTGTTCGACGAGCTCCGTACCGATGGCCTCACCTTGATCGTCATCACTCACGAGGAGCGGGTCAGCAGACGGGCGGATCGACGGATCGAGATGGTTGATGGCTGTCTCAAAGAACTGGTTGCTCCATGACGGCCAACAAGGTGCAACCGGTCGAGCACAAGATCGTCCGCTCGCGTTTCTCATTCCGGGACCTGTCGGCCGAGGCAGTGTCGGGAATGCTGGCCAGGCCCGGTCGCACGGCGCTGACCGTCCTGGGTACGGTGCTAGGAGTGGTGGCCGTTGTCGCCACTCTTGGTCTCGCCAAGACTTCTGGCAACCAGATCATCAGTCGTATAGATCCGCTGACGGCCACGTCGGTATCGGTGTCCAACCGATCCGAGGGTGGTTTCGGCTCCCCCAACAACAACATCTCTTCGATCCCGTGGGATGCCGAGGACCGTCTCACCCGATTGAACGGGGTTACCGCAGCCGGGACTCTCACCCGTGTCGATACCGGGGGAGCGCTGGTTAGCTCAGTGCCCATCAACGACCCGCTGGGGCAGAGCGAGTTCGCCATGGATGTGATGGCGGCCTCTCCGGGACTCTTCGACGCGGTGATCGGCGAGCTGGCCACGGGCCGGTTCTTCGATGTCGGGCACAGTACGCGTGCCGAGCCCGTTGCCGTCATTGGGTCGAGGGCGGCAGGGCGGCTCAATATCACGCGGGTTGATCAGCAGCCGGCGATCTTCGTTGGAGACACGACGCTTGTCGTGGTGGGAATACTCGATGACGTAAAGAGGGAGCCATCGCTACTAAACAGCATCGTCATCCCTGATGGCACCGCACGGGAACTCTTCGATACGTTGGCACCGGCAGAGGTTCACATCCTCACCGAGTTTGGTGCCGCCCAGCTGATCGGCGGCCAAGCTGCCATCGCCCTTGCGCCGGGGAATCCAGACCGGCTGCGGGTGAGTGTGCCTCCGGAGCCGAAAGCTGTTAAGTCCGGCGTGCAGGAAGACGTCAATTCTCAGTTCCTCATCCTCGGCGGCATTTCGCTGCTTGTCGGCGCCATCGGTATTGCCAACGTGACGTTGGTTTCGGTGCTCGAGCGCGTTGGGGAGATTGGGCTGCGGCGGGCTACCGGAGCGCGACGGCGGCACATTGCCGCACAGTTCCTTGCGGAATCGGCAGCAATGGGGTTGGTAGGGGGCATCATCGGGGCGAGTATCGGGGTGCTCGTAATCGTTGGCGTATCGGCACAGAACCAATGGACGCCCGTCCTCGATCCATATATCCCGTTGCTGGCCGCTCCAGGCGGAGCATTGATCGGTCTCGTCGCAGGTCTCTATCCATCGTGGCGGGCCAGTTCGCTCGAGCCGGTCGATGCGCTGCGCGGGGGTACCTAAACCAATCCGCATACTTGACCGATACGAAGAGCTGTGGCATATCATTGATGAGTATCAAGACCCAGGGGGCAACTAGTGGATACGTATGGTGAGCGTGGGTCGGTAAGGCCCGTCTCAGGTGACGGCGACGGCGTCTTTCTGGACCCCATAGAGCCGACACAGCGCAGTCTCCGGCCCGCTCTGATGGGCGGTCTTGTCTTGGCGGTCCTCATTGTGGCGGCGGTCGCTTTAACCGTTGTGTGGAGGGGACGCTCTGGTGATCCATTTGCCTCCGCCCGCTCCGTTCCCGCTAGTGCCGACTACGTCATGACGTTTGATGCATTGGCTCTCAGCGATAGCGAGCGGCTGCAAGCGTTCGTCGACGCATTCGCCGGCCCGATGCTCGACGCTGGATTGATAGATAGCTACCCAGATGACCTGGTCGCAGCCATCGATGACGCGATGGGCGAAGAAAGCGGTTTCACCCTTTCTGGTGACATCGTCCCCTGGATGGGAAGGTCAGTCTCGGTTGCCGGAACGGTGCCGGAGCTTTCCGATCCGTTCGGTGAGGGACTCGACATTGATGCTTCGTTCATACTCAGTGCCGATGTCCGCGACCGTACCGCCGCCGATGCTTTCGTCGACAAGCTAATTCGCAAGATCGGCGAAGAGAACGCCACCGTCACAGCCACCGAGATCGGGGGCCAGGCTGGGTACCGGATTGCGGACGCAGATGAACAACTCGATGTTGCTCTTGTTCTGCTGGATGATGCATTGCTGTTTGGAATCGAGGACACTGTTGCATCTGCCATCGAAGCCAGGAATGCCGGCCTATCGATAGCCGACGATGCTGGCTTCGTGGACACAATGTCGATGCTTCCGTCGGAGCGGATGATGTCGTTCTACCTGGCTCCGAGTGCCATGGAAGCGCTGCTCGACCTGGGCACATTCGCAAGCGAAAACCTCGCGATGGCAGGGATGTCGGTCGAGACTCCTGAAACCGCGGATCTCCCTGAAACTACGCCGATGGCATCATCTGTCAGCCTTGTCGACGAGGGCCTGCTCTTTAGCTACGTAGTGCTCGGCGACACGGGGATGGAAGGAGCGATGTCGCCCGATACCGTGGTGCTGGCGAGCTTACCGGTTAACACTCTCGGCTTCATGTCTGTGGCAGGCTCTGACGCTGTCGGCGATTGGTCCTTTGACGACCAGGCTCTTGCCGATCTGGGTTATCCGCTCGATGACCTTTCCGAGGAACTGGGCATCGACATTGGTGCTCTTATCGAGTCACTATCTGGCGATCTGACGATTGCTGCGACCGAAACCCGGGCCAGCTCCATTGCCGACGCTACTGACGTTCCCGTTGGTGTCGTTGGTGCGCTTGGACTCACCGACGCTGATCCGATGTCAGACCTCATAGAGGTGATCGAGGAGATGTTTGCGGAACAGGGGATTGACGTTGCCGCCACCGGCGGCGTGACCTCAGTCGCCTCCGGCGGTCAAGACTTTCTCAGCTACTCCGTCCAAGACGACGCCTTTGTTATCGGAAGCGGGCAGCAACTGGTTGAAGATGTCTCTACACATAGAGACGGAGGGTTGCTCGGCTCAGAGTTGTACCAAGAACTCGATCGAGTGGTTGTTGGCGATGGGCTGATCATGTTTGTCGACGTTGCCGGGGTCGTGTCCTTGGTACCGACGACCTCGCAGGAGGCTGCAGCTATCGCTCCGCTGCGTGGTGTGGGATTCGGCGGTCAGATCGAAGACAACGCCACGATGATGGAAGTCCTGTTTCTGATCGACTACTGAGACTGACACAGCATCGCTCGCAGAATCGTCGGTGATCAGCGGTGGCTAATCGCCGCCAGGCGCTCGAAGATGACACCGCTGTTCCTGAGGAAGTGCTCGGCGCTGAAACAGCGGTCAAGCAGAGTCGCGTTCAATGTCACATCGGGGTCTTGGCCCAGAACGTCACGAAGCGCCAGGCCTTCATCCCAGGCGCGCATGGCGTTACGTTGCACTATGCGATAGGCCTCATCACGGGACATGCCTTGCTCTTCGATGAGTGCCAGCAGCACGGCCTGCGAGAAGACCAAGCCGCGGGTTGAGTCGAGGTTTGCCAGCATGCGCTTGTCATCGACCACGAGGTTGTCGATCAACTTGGTCAACCGCACCAGCGCGTAGTCGAGAAGAAGGCTGGCATCGGGGAGGGCGACTCGTTCGGCCGATGAGTGTGAGATATCTCGCTCGTGCCATAGGGCAACATTCTCGAGCCCAACAGAGGCGTACCCACGAAGCAGCCGGGCAATACCGGTGATGTTCTCAGATGCAATCGGGTTCCGTTTGTGGGGCATGGCCGACGACCCCTTTTGCCCTTTGCCGAAAGACTCTCTGGCCTCGCCAACCTCGGAACGCTGGAGATGGCGGATTTCGGTTGCGAATCGTTCTAGCGATGCCCCGATGAGGGCCAGCGTGGAAAGGTATTCGGCGTGGCGGTCCCGATGCGTGATCTGCGAAGAGGCAGGCTCGATGGCGAGGCCCATCTGTTCGCACACATAGGCTTCGATAGAGGGCGGTGTGTGCGCATACGTGCCGACCGCTCCAGATATCTTGCCGACGGCGATCGACTTCCTGGCTGCGGCAAGACGGCTGCGATCACGATCAACCTCGAACGACCATGTCGCCAGCTTGAGACCGAACGTTGTCGGCTCTGCCCAGATGCCATGGGTACGACCGATCATCACGGTGTTGCGATGCTCGAGGGCCTTGCTGGTAACGACTTCGAGTAAGGCGTCGAGACGCGTTTGTAGCAGCTCGGTGGCTTCCTTCAAGATGAGGCCCTGTGCAGTATCGAGCATGTCGGAGGAGGTGAGGCCATAGTGAACCCATTCCCCGCCGGTTGTGACCGACTCGGCGAGAACATCGATGAACGCGGCCACGTCGTGACTGGTGACTTCCTCGCGAGCCTTCCACTCAGCTGCGTCTACCTCGGGAGCTGCCCGCACCGCGGCTGCCGCTGCGACCGGGGCGACACCCTCGGCGACCCATGCCTCGACGACAAGAGTCTCCATCTCCTTCCACACCTCGAGCTTGTGCTCCTCGCTCCAGATCTGCGCCATTTCCGGCAGGGTGTAGCGAGGGATCATGACTGGGCGACGTCACGACGGAAGTGAATTCCACCGAAGTGGATATGGGAGGCCGCTTCGTAGGCGAGGGCCCGTGCGTCGGCGACGGTCTGTCCGGTGGCAACTACGTTGAGGACACGCCCGCCGGCGGTGATCAGCCCTTCGGGGGTCCGTCTTGTGTTGGCGTGGAAGACCTGCACGTTTGGTATGCCGTTGACTTCGGCGACCCCGCTGATGGCCCGGCCGGTCTCAGGGTTGTCGGGGTAGCCTGCTGCGGTGAGCACCACGTCAACTGCTGCCCGATCGTGCCACTGTAAAGGCCCATCGGGGAGGTAGCCCTCCGCGGCCGAGGCGAGGAGCTCCAAGAGGTCCTCGTTCAACCGGGACAGCAAGACCTGGGTCTCGGGATCGCCAAGACGACAGTTGAATTCGAGCACCTTGGGCCCATCGTCGGTGAGTACCAACCCTGCATACAGGAAACCGCGGTACTCGATTCCGTCCTCGGCCAGCGTTGCCAGCACAGGGTCGATTACCTCATTGATGGTTCGATCCACGAGATCTTCGGGAAGATCATTGACAGGGGAGTAGCACCCCATACCGCCTGTGTTGGGACCACGTCCCCCATCGAGATGCCGCTTGTAGTCGCGGGCCGGTTCCAGGGCAACGGCTCGGGTGCCGTCACAGATGGCAAACACCGACACCTCACGGCCGGCAAGGTACTCCTCGATGACGACGGTGGATCCGGCATCGCCGAACTCACCGCTGATACACAGCCGTGCCCAGCCCTGGGCTGCAATGAGGTCCTCGGTAACTAGAACGCCTTTTCCATAGGCGAGACCGTCGGCTTTGACCACATAGGGAGGCTCGACTGTCTCCAGATAATCGATTGCTTCGTCGACATCGGTGAAAGCACGCGCTTCTGCGGTTGGAACGCCCGCCCTCTTCATGATTGCTTTGGCAAACGCCTTCGAGGACTCCAGTTGGGCTCCCGCCTTGGTCGGCCCAAAGGCACGGATACCCGCTTCGCTCAATGCATCAACCACACCTGCGGCCAGCGGAGCTTCCGGCCCAATGACAACGAGGTCGATCGCGTTCGCCAACGCCACATCGACAATCGCCCGCGGGTCTTTGATATCGATGCCGGGGATACAGGCACCCAGCTGCGCAAACCCGGGATTGCCGGGAACGGCGATCAGGTCGGTGATTGTGTGGCTCTGGGCAAGCTTCCATCCCAGAGCGTGTTCACGACCTCCGCCCCCTACAAGCAACACTCTCATGATGTACGCAGCACAGTCGCATCGCGCTCCGGACCGACCCCGATCATCGATATTGGTATGCCGATGGCGTCCTCCACATATTGAATGTACCTCTGCGCTTCTTTAGGTAGGTCGTCGAAGGTGCGGACCTTGGAGATGTCGGTGTTCCAGCCCGGGAGCTCTTCATAGACCGGGTGGCAGTTGTACAACACTCGCTGCTGGCGGGGGAACTCGGTGTAGCGATCGCCAAGCGAGTCGTATGCGACCGCCACCTTCAGGTTCTCGAAGTGAGACAGGATGTCGAGTTTTGTCATCGCCAACTCGGTGAGTCCATTTACCCGCACTGCATAGCGAAGGGCCACGAGGTCGAGCCAACCGCAGCGACGGCGCCGCCCGGTGACAGTGCCGAACTCTCCGCCGATTTCGACCATCTTGGCGCCGGTCTGGTCGTTGAGCTCTGTTGGGAAGGGCCCGGTCCCGACCCTGGTGATGTATGCCTTGGCGACACCGATGATGCGATCGATGGTCGTTGGTCCGATACCGCTGCCAGTTGTCGCTCCACCCGCGGTCGGATTAGATGACGTCACGAAGGGATAGGTGCCATGGTCAATGTCGAGCAAAGTCCCCTGGGCCCCTTCGAAAATGAGGTTCTTGCCTGCCTGCTGGGCTTCCCACAAGAGCAGCGAGGTGTCGGTGACGTAGTCACCAAGACTGTCGGCGTAGCCAAGGTATTCCTCGGCGATTGGCTCGAGGTCCATGGGCAATGAGTTGTACACCTTGGTGAGGATCTTGTTCTTGTCTTTGAGAGCGACCGCAAGCTTCTGTCGGAAGATCTTTGGATCGAATAGATCTTGGACCCGAATCCCGTGTCGTGAGAACTTGTCCATATAGGCGGGACCGATGCCACGTTTTGTCGTCCCGATCTGCTGTTGGCCTAGGAAGCGTTCCATGACCGCATCAAGTTTGCGGTGGTAGGGCATGATTAGGTGAGCGTTGGCTGAGATGCGGAGTCGGGTGGGGTCAATGTTGCGCGAGGCAAGGTCCGCCATCTCGGTAACCAGTACTGATGGATCGATGACACACCCGTTGCCGATAACTGGAGTCACCTGCGGGTACAAGACACCGCTAGGGATCAGCGTCAGGGCAAACCGCTCCGTCCCAACAACGATTGTATGGCCGGCGTTGTTTCCGCCTTGGTACCGCACGACCACGTCGGCAGTTTCCGATAGGTGGTCGGTTACTTTCCCTTTACCTTCGTCACCCCATTGGGCACCAATTAGTACGGTTGTAGGCACAGGATCCCTCCAAAGGCTGTGGTGACCGGTCGGGCGGATTGTACCGGCACTTCCGACCAAGAATGCGGTGTCCGATACCCGCCGCGGGTCAGGGAAGAGTCGGGGACTGGGTCAAGAGATACAATCCATCGCAATGCCGAAGATCAACGCCCCCACAATCAACGAGCACAAAGAACTGACGAGGGCCGCACTTCTTGACTCCGGCGCTGCTGCGTTCGTTCGATTTGGGCTAGCGGGGACATCAATCGGGGCGCTCGCCGATGAGGCGGGAATCGCCCGTACAACGGTTTATGAGTACTTCCCCAACAAGGAAGCTGTGCTGGCAGCGTTGATCGAAGAACGTCTGCCCCCGGTGGTCGATCAAACACTCAACGATCTGCCCAACGTGGGACCAGCCCAACGGTTGTCCGAGATACTGCGGCGTGGCTTCCGGCTGGTGGGAGAATTCCCTGTCGAATCGACCTTGTTGTTCCGGGTGAGCCGCGAACTGCCCAAACCGGAACGCGATCAGGCATGGTCTGTATTTGATGGTGTCCGTCAGGAGATGGTCAGATTGTGTCAACAGGGCATAGAAACCGGCGAGTTCATCGCACTGGATCCGCACACGCTGGGAACCATTGTCGCTGATCATTTCGTTGGGGGTATTGACGAACTTTCAGCTAGAGGTGACGAGGATGCCTCGAACATCGTCGAGACACGAATAAGGTTCTTGCGTCACGGACTCGGCCCTGTCTAGTAGCCATTGGTAGGCTGCATCCGTTAATCTCGCACGCCGAGTATGTTCTATCGCTCAGAACCTTGGGAGCGGATCACTTTTGAAAGAACAAAGCCCAGTACGCAAAGCAACCCGTCAACCGACCGGTGCGCTTACCGTTCTTGCCGAATCGAAAGAGCCCGCCATCCGGACTGAGGCTCTGCATTTCACATCCACCGAACCGATGGAATTCTGGGATGTAACGGATATAGCCCGTGACGTAGTGGCGCGCTCGGGTGTCCGCCACGGCCAGGTCACCGTCTACAGCCCGCACACCACCACCACCATTGTCGTCAACGAGTCAGAGACCGGTTTTCTCAACGACTTCCGACGTCTGATCGGGAACCTCGTGCCGGAAGATGCGTACTACGAGCACGACGATCATTCGGTGCGAACCGAAAACCTGCAGGAAGACGAGTTCATCAACGGGCATTCCCACTGCCGGCAAATGATGATCGGCCAGCCCTCGATAACGGTCCCTGTCGTTGATGGGGAAGTACTCCTGGGCCAATGGCAGCGCATCTTATTTGGTGAATTGGATCAGGCACGCGATCGGCGCGTGTTCTTCCACGCCCAGGGCATTTAGTCCAGCTGGGTTCGCCCCTACGACCTACACTCTTGGGTGTTATTACCAGGGAACTGGTGGCGCGCGCCAGATTGCCCGGCTACATTCGCATGCATGCACTCATAGAGTGCGCTTCGCAATGAAAATCTAGTGGGAGGGAATTCCTCATGATCAAGCGACTATTGGTATTGCTTGCAGTGCTTGCGCTTGTTGCGGCTGCGTGTGGCGGCACTTCAGATTCTGAAGAGAGCACCACAACGACTGCGGCGGACGGAACGACGGAAACAACTGCTGCCACTGACAGTGGTGGAGATGCAGGTCAAGGAACTGAAGGCGGCATTCTTGCCGCGGTCCAGGCCCGCGGGAACTTGATCTGCGGTGTGAACAACGGGGTACCCGGGTTCGGTTTCGTGGATGACGCCGGGAGCTTCTCCGGATTCGATGTCGACTACTGCCGGGCCATAGCGGCGGCGGTGCTCGGAGATTCCGAGGCAGTCCAGTTCCGGGTGGTTGAGGCCGCAGACCGCGGCACGGTCATTCAGACCGGCGAGGTAGACGTGCTGATCCGCAACACGACCTGGACCCAATCACGCGACGCTCAATGGGGCGGCGACTTCGGGGTCACCACTTTCTATGACGGCCAAGGCTTCATGGGACTCCAGTCAGCTGGCATTACCGCCGAGTCCGGCCCGGAAGTATGGGAAGGTGCCGTCGTCTGTACCATTCAAGGTACGACATCTGAGCTCAACGCCACGAACCTAGCTGCGGTTTCCGGCGTGACCATTGACCTCGTCACGTACGCCGATGCCGACGGATTCATGAACGCCCTCCAGTCCGGTCAGTGTGATATTGCAACGACCGACAAGTCACAGCTGGCGTCCCGGAAGGCGACGGCGTCGCCTGCGGAGTTTTCCGCAGATCTGATCATTCCCGGGTACACCTTCTCTAAGGAACCGCTGGGGCCGGTGTATCAGGCCAACGACAGCCAGTGGGGTGACGTTGTCAACTGGACGGTCTTCGCTTCGTTGATCGCCGAGGAGAAGGGCATCACCTCGACCACGCTCGAGTCGTATCTCGCCGCTAATCCCGACGACACCGAGGCGGCGCGGCTCTTCGGTGGCGCCGATGACCAACTGCAGGGAGACATGGGTCTCGATGCATTGGCCTTTGCCAACGTGATCACTCAGGTTGGCAACTATGCGGAGATCTACGAGCGCAATCTCGGGCCGGACACACCGTTCAATCTGCCCCGAGGCTTGAATGAGCTGTGGACCCAAGGCGGACTGCTCTATCCGCCACCGGCTCGCTGATCGAGTCTCAAACGAAGATCTGGGGGCGCGTTGCGCCCCCAGACCCGAGTAAATACCAGTGACGAGCACGAAGACACCAAAAGGCCCCGCGCCGGCTAAGCAATCCGTTCCCATCTGGCGGAACGCCACGTTCCTCAAGTGGGCGCTACAGATTGTGTTTCTTGTCGTTCTTATTGGCTTCGCCTGGATTGCGATCCGCCAGGTAGGGGCCAATCTTCGTCGTATCGGCCTCGACTTCAGCTTTGATTTCCTCGACGAACCGGTTGGATTCCAGATCGCCGAGGGGATCTTCATCAACCCGCAGACAGGTTGGCAGGCGCTGTTTACCGGCATGGTCAACATGCTGCGCATCACTGTTTCCGGCATCGCGGCCGCGACCATCCTCGGCGTTATCGTTGGAATTGCCCGACTCTCCCGCAATGCGCTGGTCAAGGGGGTTGCCACGTCCTACGTGGAGACCATCCGCAACATCCCGCTTCTCGTTCAAATCATCTTCTGGCTGGCCTTCGTCCAGCTGACTTTTCCCAGACTTAGCCTTGATTCTGGCCCGATTCCTGGGTGGTTGTACATCTCCGGTAAGGGCGTGTCTTTTGCCTGGCTTTTCCCCCAGGATTCGTTCTGGCAGTGGATGGCGGCATTGATCACCGGAGGGGTGATTGCCTACTTCTTGTACCGCCGGCTCTTCCACCAACGTGAAGAGACTGGACGGGAGACCCACGCCGGTGCCTGGGCGTGGGGTCTCTTCCTTGTTGTCGCAGTGGCGGCTTGGTTCTTGAATCCCGTCTTCGGAGTGCTCAACTATGTCTTCCGTGCCCTGGGCTCGGTCTTCGACTCCCTGCCCACCTTCGTTATGCAACTCGTCCTGGCGGCCCTCGCGATTCTCGTAGCAGGCCTGTTCATCAAGGGCTTTCTTGACTCTCGTCGCACCCCGGCTGGTCTCGCCAAGCTCACCGACGATGACTACTTCCGCCTGATCTCCGCAGGCGTTCTCGGTGCCATCGGGGCCGGCATCGCTCTATCCGTGCCGACAATTGGAGAGGCCGTCCTCACTTGGGGGGCTCGTCTCTTCGAGTTTGTTCAAGGTAAGTTTGATTTCAACACCGGCCCGCCCCTCCAAGGTGCCCGACCCGGACTTGCCCAGGCCGGGTTGTTCGCCAACTACGAAGAGACTGGGCTGACGATGTCTCCTGGATTCTTTTCAGTGTGGCTCGGCGTAGTCCTGTACACAGCGGCCTTCATCGCCGAGATCGTGCGCGGCGGCATTCTTGCTGTTTCCAAAGGTCAGACCGAGGCTGGTCTTGCTATGGGTCTGCGC
>JASJHC010000149.1:0-6560 GCA_033791245.1 Acidimicrobiia bacterium
TATCCCGGCGCATCTTCCCTCGGGTCAACGCGTCTGCAACCGGTCGGTCAATGCCTATGCCCTGAGTTACCGTCAACCGGCGTACGGCCACCGGGATCAGCCAAATCAGGGCAGCTGCGAGCACCAGCCGCCCACTCGGCAAGATCTGATCCGCTAACGCAATCGCCCCGGGTGCCGCTAGCCCCGCAATACTCGAGGCTCCGACTGCGATAGCGAGACGGCGCGGCCGATCGTCTACGCCAATCAGTGCCGGGGTTGCGATCAGGAACGCAGAGCAGCCGGCTCCTTGCAGCAGGCCACCCGCCACCAGCATGGGAAAGCTGTCACCAAATGCGAGCAAAGCGACACCGGCGGCAACCAATCCGGCTCCGACCCGAGTTACTGGTTCGGCACCATGTCGGAGTATGCGGCGACCCAGAGCGCCCGCACCCAGCAGACCGAGTCCGAAGGCAGAACCGAGCCAGGCCAGCTGATGGCGCGGGATGCCCAGGTCTCTTGCCCCGAGCACCAGAACCGGCCCCAGCCCGCCGATGCACCACCCGATCGCCGCCTGGATGGCGAGGACGTGTTTGTCGCGCAGGAGGGGGCTGGCGGTCACCAGCCGAGTGTAGGTCCGGTGCGGCCTACCTCAGGATTGCCAGTCGCACGCTATTCCGCCGGCGTACCTGCGCCCAGTGGCCGTTCTGCCGTTCCGCCGTTCCTGGGCCCGGTGAATTGGGCGTTGTACAGGTTGGCGTATGCCTCGCCCTTTGCGATCAATTGATCGTGGGTGCCTTGCTCGACGATGGCGCCCTCTTCCATGACCAAGATCAGGTCGGCGTCGCGAATGGTGGACAGACGGTGAGCGATCACAAAGCTGGTTCGGTCGGCCCGCAGGGCGGACATGGCGTGTTGCACCAGAACCTCGGTGCGGGTGTCGACCGAACTCGTTGCCTCGTCGAGGATCAGGAGAGCCGGGTCGGCGAGGAAGGCCCTAGCGATGGTGATGAGCTGTTTCTCGCCAGCACTCACTGTTCCGCCCTCGTTATCGATCACGGTGTCGTAGCCATCGGGTAGCGCACCGACAAACCGGTCCACGTACGTGGCTTGGGCGGCAGCCAAGATCTCGTCATCGGAGGCATCGAGGCGGCCGTATCTGATGTTGTCTCGAATGGTTCCTTCGAATAGCCAGGTGTCTTGAAGAACCATCCCGGTCTGGGAGCGGAGATCGTCGCGCAGCATGGTGGCAACGTCGATTCCGTCCAGGGTGATGCTGCCCGCATCGAGGTCATAGAACCGCATGATCAGATTGACCAGCGTCGTCTTCCCTGCGCCGGTTGGGCCGACGATGGCAACGGTCTGGCCGGGGTCGACGTGGAAGCTGACGTTCTCCAGCAACGGTTGGTCCTCGAGGTAGCGGAACGAGACGTCGTCAAACGCCACCCGCCCGTGGGTAACGGACGGTCGTTCGACGTTTCCGTCCTCGGCCGGCTCGCTTTCGGCGTCGAGCAGTTCGAATACTCGCTCCACCGAAGCCACGCCAGACTGGAGCAGGTTGACCATCGAGGCGATCTGGGTTACCGGTCTGGTGAACTGCCGTGAGTACTGGATGAACGCCTGCACATCGCCCAAACTCATTGTTCCGCTGGCAACCCGGAGACCGCCCAAGACGGCGATGATGACATAGTTCAGGTTGCCGATAAACATCGCTATCGGCATGATCAGCCCTGATAGAAACTGTGCCCCGAAGCTGGCCTCGTACAACTCGTCGTTCTCGGCCTCGAAGGACTCCTGCACCTCTGACTGACGACCGAAAACCTTCACCAGGGCATGGCCCGTGAAGGCTTCCTCGATGCGGGCGTTGAGGTTTCCGGTGTAGCGCCACTGTGCGATGAACTTGCTTTGCGACCTCTTCATGACGACGGCGGCGACCACCATGGTCAGCGGGATCGTCACCAAAGCGATCAGGCCAAGAGTCGGCGAGATCCAGAACATCATTCCGAACACGAAGATGACAGTCAGGACCGAGTTGAGAAGCTGGCTCATCGTCTGCTGCATGCTCTGGGCGACGTTGTCGATGTCGTTGGTAACTCGACTCAGCAACTCGCCGCGTGGCTGGCCGTCGAAGTAGCGAAGCGGCAAGCTGTTGATCTTGTCTTCGACTTCAGAGCGCAACCGAAGCATCGTGTGCTGGACGACATCGTTGAGTAGGTAGCTCTGGACGAACTGGAAGATCCCAGATGCCACATACAAAGCGAGCGCGATGAGGAGAACGCCACGCAGCGAACCGAAGTCGATGCCTTGGCCGGGGGTGAGGTCAACACCACTCAGCATGTCGGCAATCTGCTCATCACCGCGGGCACGAGCAGATTGGATCACCTGCGCCTTGGTGGCACTCGCCGGTAAGGACTTGCCGATGATGCCGGAGAACAGGATGTCAGTTGCCCGGCCGAGAACCTTGGGCCCCACTGCGGCCAGCGCAACGCTGGTTACGCCGGCAGCGACAAGGGCGATCACTTTGGGGCGCTCGGGCCGTAGTCGCCCGGCGAGGCGCTTGATGGAGGGTCCAAAGCTCAGTGCTTTTTGGCCGACCATCCCTCTGCCAAATGGGCCACGACCGTGTCCACCACCTTGCACCTCGACTCGCTCAGTCTTCTTCATGGTTGGGGGAGTACTCATGAGCGCTCCGCGGCGAGTTGGGAATCTACGATTTCGGCATACGGGGTGCAGGTCTCGAGAAGCTCGTCATGGGTGCCTAACCCGACAATGCCGCCGTCCTCAAGAACGACTATCTGATCTGCATCCCTGATCGTGGCAACCCGCTGCGCCACGATGATGACGGTGGCGTCGGCAGTCACCCCGTGCAGGGCACCGCGGAGCCGGGCGTCCGTCGCCACGTCAAGCGCCGAAAATGAGTCGTCGAACAGATACAGCTCGGGGCTGCGGATAAGAGCCCTGGCGATAGCAAGACGCTGCCGCTGGCCACCGGAGACATTGGTGCCGCCCTGAGCTATCGCAGATTCGAGCCCATCTGGCATTGCCTCCACGAAGTCGCGGGCCTGGGCTATTTCAAGGGCTTCCCACATTTCGGCATCAGTGGCGTCAGGATTGCCGTACCGAAGATTCGAGGCGACGGTCCCCGAGAACAGGTAGACCGTTTGCGGCACAAGACCGATCTTGTTCCACAGAGTGTCCGGGTCGATTTCGCGCACGTCAACGCCATCGACAAGAACTCGTCCGGCGGTGGCATCAAAGAGCCGCGGGATGAGGTTGACCAGGGTTGTCTTCCCCGTGCCTGTCGATCCGATGATGGCAGTGGTTTGGCCGGGCTGGGCGGTGAAGGTTATGTCGCTCAACACCGCATGATCGGCACCGGGGTAGCGGAAACCTGCGCCTTCGAACTCCACAGTGCTGTGTTTGGGCAGCTTGGTCACCCCGGCTGCGGGAGGGACAACTGACGATTCCGTATCGAGGACCTCACCGATACGGTCAGCCGATACCGAGGCTCGTGGCAACAGCATGAACATGAAGGTGGCCATCATCACCGACATGAGGATCTGCACGATGTAGGTCAAGAAGGCGGTCAGGGAGCCAATCTGCATTGCCCCCGAGTCGATACGAACGCTGCCAAACCACAGGACGGCGACGCTGGAGATATTCATGATCAACATCACCGAGGGGAAGATTGCCGCCATCCAACGACCGACATTGATCGATACGTTGGTCAGGTCGGTGTTGGCGTCACCGAAGCGATCGGCCTCAAAAGGTTCGCGGACAAACGCACGCACCACCCGGATACCGGTGATTTGCTCACGCAGCACTTTGTTGACCGAGTCGAGCTTCTTCTGCATGGCGCGGAACCCCGGCACCATGTGCGACAGGATGTACCAGATGATGGCGGCGAGGACGGGGACAAGGGCCACGATCAGCCACGACAGTCCGACGTCTTCGCGAAGTGCCATGAAGACCCCCCCGACCATCATGATGGGGGCGGTGATCAGCATGGTGAAGGTGGTGAGAACCAGCATCTGGACCTGCTGGACGTCGTTGGTGTTGCGGGTCAGCAGTGATGGCGCTCCAAAGAGCGCCATCTCCCGGCTGGAGAAAGAGATCACCCGGCGGAACAACGCCGAGCGCACGTCGCGACCAAATGCCATGGCGGCCCTTGCGCCGAAATAGACCGCGGTGATGGTTGCAGCGACCTGCACCAAGGACACGGCGAGCATCCAAGCACCGAGACGCATGATGTAACCGGTGTCGCCTGTGATGACGCCTTTGTCGATGATGTCAGCGTTGAGGCTGGGCAAAGCGAGAGCGGCGATGGTGCCGATGAGCTGGAGCACAATCACGATGGCGATTTCGCGCTGGAACGGCGCAAGAAAACGGCGAAGGATCTGGACAAGCATCAGGCCGGCATCCCTTTCTCGACAATGCCACCAAGCAGTAGATCGACGATCTCTGCTGGCGTTGTCTTCTCATCGGGTGCCGCCATCGGGTGAGCGTTTGCAAAGATCAGACCGCGGAAGGCGATGGCGGCCCGCCGCGGGTCTACTCGGAGCTCGTCAGCATGACGCTCCAAGAGCGCAGTGAGAGCGGCGAGGGTTGCAGCATTGGACTCGCGGACAAAGCGGGGGACACCGGTGCGCCGACGTGATGCCGAGAGATGACTGGAGTGCAGGACGCCCATCAGCGCGGCTACCCGTTGATTGCGTTCGAGGAGGATGCCCGCGGCGGCTTCGAGTTGATCTCGCAGGGGAGCGTCTATTGGAACGAGCGCCAAGGCATCACATACTGGCGCCGGGTCCATGCTGATCTTCACGGCCTCCTTGATGATCGAAGGCTTATCGGGAAAGACACGAAAGATGGTGCCCTCAGCGATGCCAGCTGCGTCGGCCATTTCACGTGAGGTGACGGCCGCTCCCTTGTCGAGAAGGAGCGGGATAATCGCATCCACGATGGCCTGCTTGCGCTCGGCCGGTGGCAATGGCTTGGCTCGATGATGTTTGGTGTTCACCTGCCCCATCTTAACTGAGTAAGTACTCACTCAATCCGTTGGGTGTTCCGAGATCGCCGCTGTTGTGGAATCTGCCGATAGTGAGAGCCACGCCGAAGCACTCGCTCGTAACCTGGCTGATCGTCTTCCCTAAGTGGTCGTGTCGGGTACTGCGGCATCCGTCTTGCCAAGCCCGGTCTGCCAATCGGTGGGCTGGGCTTGCGCAGGGAACTGATTGATGAACCCGATGATTGATGATGAGGATACGAGGCGGCGCCCTACCTTCACCCGGTTACCGGCGTTACCTTCGACGGTGTCGATGGCGACGGCGAAGTTGCCAACAACTTCGACCCTGAGTACAAAGCCGATGTGGCCACGGCCGGTGAAGTTGCCGGCGTCGTCGCGATACAACATCACAAACGCATCGCCCGGAATGGGCCGATAATCGCCCTTGCGGTGTGCCATGCCGCGGTCTTGGGCCCGGGTCCACGCAGTCATGCACCGCCCCAGCTTGGCGCCAAGCGGGTAACGGCCTAGCGCCTGCTTTGTACCCCATGACCAGAAGTAGCAGCACCACGGGGCACCTTTGGCGCCACGGTACTTCTCGACGCCGCCTCCCCAATTCGCGCCATCCGGTCTCTCTTTGACTCCGGCTTGGCGTTCCCTGAGGACGATCTCGAGCTGGGTGCGCCGGAGTCCTCCTATCCCTGCGGGGATGTCCCATGCCAGATCGGATGCCTGGGGTCGACCAGAAGGATGGTGCAAGGCCCACCAAGTGGCAGGGCCAACGATGCCGTCGGCCTCGAGGAACTGTCCGTCCGGTCCGAGATGGGTCTCTTGGAAGTAGTAGACCGCCGCTTCCGTGAGGTTGAGAAAGCTACCGCTGGTCGATGCATCTAGTGCCCCCTGGGCGACCAGTAGCTGCTGCAAGTCCACAACCGTCGACCCGTTATCGCCACGGCGCAGCGTTGGGCGATCCATCTCATTTCCCGCATGGGCCGCTGCTGGATGGAGCAGTGCCCACCAAGTGTCAGCGTCAACTCGCCCAGTACCGGCGAGTCGCTGGCCATCATGCCCGACATGGCGGTCCTGGAAGGCCACCACCGCAGCCTCAGTGAGCTGCCGGAAGTTGCCTCGCACCGCTCCGGTGAACAGACCACGACTCTTGAGGAGGCGTTGCAGAACCTTGACAGCATCTCCGCTGTCACCATGTTGCAGCAATGGTGGCGTGGCTCGTGCCTCATCGACATGTCGTAGTGCCCACCAAGTTGCCTCAGTGACCACGCCGGTGTCGGGTAGCCGGCGACCTCCGGGTCCGTTGTGCAGGTGTTGGAACCCAATGACAGCTTGCTCGGTTAGCTGACCAAAGTTCCCGCCGATGGCGCCGTCGAACAGGCCAACTTTCGTGAGGATCCGCTGGATCCCTTTCACTTCTTCGCCGGAATCTCCGCGTTGGAGGGGCTGCATGGTCTCCTCAGATGCGATACGAAGTCGACACTACCGACCGGCTCGGCAACATGGGAGAACGGGCCTGTGACGCTACGACATTGCTGCGGCGTATTGGATCATGCCCCACTCGCCGTCGGTT
>JASJHC010000150.1:0-4170 GCA_033791245.1 Acidimicrobiia bacterium
GCCATCAGCACACGTGCGAACAACCGAATTGGTTTGGTTCGCATTAGCCGGTCAACAGTTGGTGCTGTTGTACACAACCCAATGCGACCACACACCGGTACCGGTGGAGTTGTTGTCCATCTTTCCTCGGCCCTGGCATTGGTCTCCCGAATCTCTCACCGAGACCGAGGTGTTCGATGTCCAAACACCATCGTTCTGTTGGAGTCCTTCGTCGTCGTATTGGTGGCTTGCCCGGATCCGAGCGCAGCCGGACTGTTCGGTAACGACAGTCCTAGGCGCGCCCCAGTGCTCGTGCACATTGATCTGGATATGGCAGCCACCCCAACTGTCGGTGTCGATCGCCGCATCGGCTGCCGGCATCGGTGCGATGAGCGTGATGCCGAGAACCACAGCCAACAATAGGACAAACCTCGCGGAACTCTTTCCCGCAAGTCGGCCCCGTCTGTCAAACGCTACGTCCATTACTCTCCCCTTCCATCGGGTCCACTATGGTCCCTCACCGCCTTCTTGCGGCAAGGCTCGGCCGATTCACAGAACAACCGGATGCTGTGCGCCCGGGCGTTGATTCCTCCTCTCTGCGATGCCGGGC
Source organism: Acidimicrobiia bacterium (assembly GCA_033791245.1). Taxonomy (GTDB): domain Bacteria; phylum Actinomycetota; class Acidimicrobiia; order Spongiisociales; family UBA5794; genus JAAETI01. The sequence continues at coordinate 590 of JASJHC010000150.1, forward strand.
GAGAACCGTGTTGCGCCTGCTCTCGGCTGGTCGATTGGTATGTGTCACCTAGGCCAATAGCGTCGCGACCTAATTCCGAAAAACGGCGTACTCAGCACTACCGATTGCGGTGGTGAGACGCTGAGCGCGGCGGCGAGCCGTAGCAGAGCCCTCCAGAACGCCATTCTCGCTCCCGTTCAGCACCTAGCTCGACTACTGGGTCGGCAGCCTGTCGTGTGAGACGGTGACCCCTGAGCCGGTATCGCCTTGGAGGCCGGCCAACGATGTTCGGCTCCTCACTGGAGGTTCACTTCACCGGATGGCGATCAGGCGTGACGGAGGTCGTACACCGAGTCGACCCGTTCTTGGGGTGGCCCCAGGCGTCGGAGATGTCCTGGGTGGTATGAAGCTGACCGTCCTCAAGGCGGAGGGCGTCGACGGCGCAGGAGATCCCAACCAATGTTGCTGCGTCGAGGTCCTCCATTCTCAGGCCTCGACCTGGCGTCAGCGGCGAGCTATGCCTTGCGATTCGTTGGGCGGCGACTGGGCGACGGCCCTGGCTGGACCCTTGGGTCATGTCTCGTTCAGCGGGGGGCAAACGGCGTCGACCCCGAACGGAATAGCAACTGTCGACAGCGGCGAAGATTCTGTCGTGGACCAAACCTCGAAGGTGACGCACCTGACACCGTTGACGAGAAGCCCTCCGTTGTATTGTGTGTAATCGGAGAGATTGTTACAGCCGTCGAAGCGAACCACGGGATCGCCTGCCTCGAGTGGCAATCCCTCTTGATTGCCGACCCAGCGGGTCGGATCGTAGATCAACGACACGTAGGGGCGGTCGTTAGGTGCCACTGCTAGCCACACGGCATCATCACCTACCAGAGTGGTGACGTACTTCTGGATCCCGAGCTCCCCGATGCTACTCAGCGTCAGCATGGCTACGGAGAGCCCCGGGGCGTCACGTAGCCCGAACAAGGTAAGTGGACCGATTTGGTCGTCGGGGTCAGTGCTTTCAGCCGCGTCGGCGGCGATTATCTGAGAATCGCAGCCTCGCACGAATACGTCGTCGACCGTGAACGAGACTTCCTGGCCAGGGGGGAAGATGGACGTGTCAGCGGAGGAGGTCTCGGGAGCAAGGTACGTGGATGGTGGAGATGTCACAGACGTCGAGGGCGATTCTGTGGTCGCAGTCATCGTCGCAGTGGTCGTTCCCAAAGGTCTCGCCGGGCCGGAGTCTCCGTTGCACGAGGCCGCGAACAGGCTGATCGCGACCGCCGCAATCAGGCGAGATGATGCGGGCATTTGCGCGCTGGTCGACCCGACCCGTCGCCGCCGCAAAGACCGCCTGGTTAGTCGTGTATTCGTAGGTGGTCTCTCTGGGGTTGACGGCTGGCACCCGTGGTCCGGCCGTAGGGTTTTCGGTGGGCTCTCCCGCTCACCGAACATTACTGCAGCGAAGCGAGCCCTTCGAGGTTTCTGCATCGATTTCATCCGAGTCCCACGACGCCGAGGACTACCCCGGCAAAGACAAAGGTTGCGAGCCGTGTCGACCACTTCATGACGGTCGATCGCCGTAGCATAGAATCCGCTCGGTCCAGTGCTGTGTCGTCGTGCATTCGGGAGGCGTCGGCGGCGATCATCGTCATTCGCGAGAAACCATACAGACCCCACAGGACAGCTCCGCCTGTGGCTGATCCAACGACTAACACCCCTAGTGGGATGGCGTACCAGAGCCAGAACCCCAACCGGCTCGCCACACCTACTCCGAGAAGAGCTCCATTGAGCAGGGACCAGGCAACTGGTCCACGATCCAGCAACGACCGCGGCGTTTCCGTTCGCACTTGTATCGGCTTGTTGTCGAGGATGGCTGCGATAACCAGCCCAAAGGCCGCCGCAGATGCGACCGCGGCTCTCTGCGAGACAGTCATGAGCGATGCGACGCCACCTAGCAACGCACCCAGCGAGGAGCCTGCAGCAACTCCACCAAGAATGGACAGCAGGGCCTTGGTACGTTTACTTGTGCGGTATTCCATCCAGCGACCGCCAGATGTTGCGATCCAGGTCGCAGTGTTGGGGCCTCATGGTATCGAGGACTGAGCGATGCCGACCACGATGCTCGCTACCGCCGTACACGCAAATACCCAACCGATTGTGGATCACCTCCCTTCTCATGACAGTGGCAGCGAAGCTGAATTCGTTCGGTCACGCCGCTTCACAGATCGTGTCTGGCGAGTGCCGTCGCACCCCGTGGCAGGGGTTGAGCACTAGCAGAAGTTGCCGATGAAGTGCCGGCAGATACATTTGCAGCCACCACTGTCCCAGTAGTCACAGCACCGATACGTCTTGCAATTGACCTCGTCCACCGTTATCCAACAGCAAGCGCCGGTAGGGGATCCTGGGCAAGTTACGCTGCAATGGTGAGTGCAGTTGCCCGATGGTCCGCACAGCGGTGGGGCATGAGCCGACGCTTGCTTGGCGTCAAGGACTGAGACGGCCGCACCCGTGACTAGGCCTGCACCCACGCGCGCCAGGAACTTACGCCTACTGACGTTGTGGCCGGGGAATGTTCTCGGGCGGAATGCGCTACTCCTAAGCTTCATTAGAGGCCTCCAAGTCTCTGGCTGCTCCGTACCACTGTCCCAGGTTTGTTCCCCTCGAGAGGAAAGAACTATCGACAACCTCGTCGCCACCGACGGAGACAATCCACGGAAGAGCCTCGATATTCATTTCTTGCATCGCTGGCAACACGTCGTCGCCCTCAAACACGCGTCCGAGCGTTGCGGTAAGGATCTCCACCAACTCCACGCTCTCCGGTGTGGGCTCTCGCGAGTCCACAAAGAAGAACGCCTCGACACCGAGTGACCCCAAGGCGACGATATCGCGGGCGCGCTCCAGACAGTTGCCACATGTCGGCGAGAAGAACGTCAAGACTCTCGTCCGCCCATTGGGGTTGGGTCCAACCAGACGCTCCACGAGTGTCGGCAGCCGTGAACCCACAGGGGGTCCGCTCCGCGAGAAGTCAAAGAGCACACGTGGGGTTGGGCCAGCCTCCTCAGCGAGATGGACTTCCGCGACATGCCGCACTACGCCCACGAGCAACACTGTCAACACCAACAGCCAGACGGCTAGACCCGCCAACGCAACCCAAATCATGACCAATCGACCTCCAGCGCATTCCGCCCATGCTGCTGGACCACCCACTCCCAATCCACGCTGTCGTTCGCTAGGAGACGGTTCTCGTGGAGACGACCGAAAGCGGAGCCCATGAGCCAGACGCCCACACCGAGACAGGCAATGTAGATACCAGCGAAATAGGGATCATCCACGACTACAGCTACCTCCGTCGCGCCGTAGGCACCGATCCCAGCAGCCAATGCAAGCAGCAATGCTCTCACCAATGTGGATTTGGAGAGCGGCTTTGAGTCACCTGGGAGGCAACCACAATCAAAACTTTCGCCTCGAAGCAACGCAGCAGCAACAAACGAGCTGAACGCCATCAGCATTGCGAAAGCGAGAAGCCCGCCAAGAAACGCCGATGCCGGTATCAGCAGGAGTGTTGCGGTGACGACCTCAGCCGCTCCGAGTGCGAACCCTGCTGCGGC
>JASJHC010000151.1:0-6222 GCA_033791245.1 Acidimicrobiia bacterium
ACCAGGACGTTGTCGCGCTGCACCACTAGTTGGGCGAGGGCCAGCTTTGTCTTTTCGCCACCGGACAGCGTGCCGGCATCTTGTTCAATCTTGTCAGCGAGCAGAAAATGGCCAAGGATCGTGCGCAGATCCTTGTCGGGAATCTGTGATACCTCTCTCATGTGGTCAAGTACGGTTTGACCGGCCTTGATTTGCTCGTGCTCCTGTGCGTAGTAGCCAAGGGTTGCCTTATGGCCAATTTCGACTTCGCCCATATCGGCGGTCTCCACACCAGCCAGGATGCGGAGGAGGGTTGTCTTGCCGGCACCGTTCAGGCCCATGATGATCATTCGTTCACCACGGTCAATATCGACATCGACATCAACAAAGACCACATTGTGATCGAAGGCTTTGGCTAGCCCATCCCCGCGCAGCGGGGTTCGGCCCGATGGTTCCGGCTGGGGGAAACGAACCGCTATCTTCCTCGTCTTGCCACCGACTTCAGTGCGCTGCACCTTCATCTTCTCAACACGGGTTTCCCACGAGCGAGCCCGCTTCGCCATCTTTTCGGTGGAGCCTTTGAAGCGGCGAATGCCCTCCTCAAGCTTTGCAATCTTCTCGTCTTGGTGCTTCCGCTCGCGAAGGCGCTGGGCCCGGCGACGGTCACGTTCTTCCACATAGAAGCTGTAGTTACCACGATATGGCTCAAGGCGGTTGTCATCGAGCGCAAGAACTGAGGTAATCGACTTGTCGAGCAGCGGCAGATCATGGCTGACCACCAACAGACCGCCGGCATATCCGTCGAGGAACGCCATCAGCCAGGCCTTGGCGTCCAAATCGAGGTGGTTGGTTGGCTCATCCAAGATCAGTACATCGGTCTCGGCGAACAGCACTCTGGCAAGTTCGACCCTGCGCCGCTGTCCCCCCGACATGGTGGCGACTAGCTGGTAGAGATCTTCGCCCTTGATCCCGACGGATGCCGCAAACCTCTTTGCTTCGGCCTTCGCCACGTAGCCGCCACGTGCGGTGAACTCGTCGTCGAGGCGACTAAAGCGGGCGATAAGACGATCCCGCTCTTCGTCCTCGGCCCCATCCATCTGTGCCCTTACCTTCTCCATGCGCCGCTCAAGATTGCCGATGTCTCGGGCGGTGAGGACCCTTTCAAGAGCATTCACCTCGTCATCGACGAGCTCGCGCAGCGCAGCCTCCTGAGAGAGGTAGCCGACCACACCGCTTCTGCGGATCGCACCGTCGGCTTGTTCCAGTTCCCCTGCCAGTGTCCGCAGCAGGGTTGTCTTACCGGCGCCATTCGGCCCGACCAGTCCAATTTTGTCACCGGCGTGAATCGAGAACGATGCCTCGCTGATCAGCGGGCGCGCCCCAGCCTCAATTGCCAAGTCCCTAGCGATTATCACTGGTCACCGATCCTGGCGTTACCCGACCGACGGACGCGTCGCAGAATGCTGAAGACCGCCCGGAGTGAATACACCGCACTGCGTCTCGAGATAGCAGCCGAGGCAGGGCCCAGCACGATGTGCCGGAGTCCGGCGTCGACATAATCCTCAAGACTCTCTCTGACAACGTCTGGGGTTCCCCACAGCATGTTGTCGGCGACGACGTCAATAGGCACCTTGCTGATGGCATCGTCGATCTGATGGACGGGATAGTCCGAGGGGATGAAGTCAACGAGACCACGAAACTTGGGCCCGAACGGATGGTCAGAACCATTGCGTTGCCACAACGCGGCAGGAGCCAGCAGCGCCAGGAACCGCATGATCCGTGTATCAAGATACTTCCTGGCCTCCCTTTCGGTACGGCCGACTACTACCAACAGTTGAGCCGCGGGCACTATGAGCCGCCCGTCGCGCCCGGAATTCTTGGCCGCATCACGAATCTTCGCCAGTGAGGTCGCATAGTCGGCTGGAGGCATCGGCACCGTCGGATACCAGCCGTCGCCGTAGCGACCAGTGAGCCGCAACATACGCGGTCCGTGGGCCGCGATCCAGATCTGCGGCGTCTTATTGGGAGGTGGCGTCAGGTCCATCATCGCTTTGTCGAGATGAAAGAACTCTCCCTCGAAATCAAAGGGACCTCTCGCTTCAAAGCAGCGGCGCACAATCGGCAGCGCTTCCTCGAGCTGCGCCACGGGGCGATCAAAACTGATCCCATAGGGAACCGTGTTCTCTCGTTCACCTGCGCCAATACCGAGAATGGGGGCGCTCTTGGACATATGCGCCCATGTCATCGCCGTCTGCGCGAGAAGAACCGGATGGCGCCGCAACGCTTCGGTAACCCCGATGCCGATCTGCAACGGACCAGCTTTCTGAGTCAGATAGCCGACCAATGCCTGATAGTCGAAATAGGCGTGTGGCGTTGCGCCCGGCGACGCCGTCCACGACATTTCCCTGGTCCACAGTTCTTGCGGAAACCAGCCCTGGAAGTGGTCAACGGTCCAGATCGCGTCAAGACGTGCGGTACGGGCCGCACGAGTCGCCAATGCGATGCGGCCGAGCGGAGGCTGGGTGCCAACGCCAAGACCGATCGAAACTTGTTGGGGAGAAATCACCGGCAAAGGCTAGCCCGTTGACGATCAACCGCTGGCTTGGGCGCTGAAGCCAAAGCCTTTCTCTACCGCACGAGACATCCGGTCGACAGCGAGCGGCCGGGAGATATAGAAGCCCTGCACCAGATTGCAGCCAAAGCCGCGAACCATATCGAGCTGCTCGCGGGTTTCGACACCTTCGGCAATCACTTCGAGCCGCAAGCTCTTGGCAAGCGAAACCATCGACTCTGAAACGGTTGCAGTGTCGGCATCGGTCACCGCGTCGCGGACAAACTCCCTATCAATCTTGATGGTATCGATGGGAAAGCTTTTCAGGTAGCTCAGCGACGAGTAGCCCGTCCCAAAGTCGTCGATGGCAATAGAAACGCCGATGGCGCGCAGCCGCTCCAGGGTGCGGCGGGCGGTCTCGGTGTCCTCGACCAAGGTTCGTTCGGTCAACTCCAGCTTGAGCCAAGAGGCGTCCAGCTTGGTGCGCTCCAGCGTCTGCTCGACTACCTCGGCCAGGTTACCGCGGCGCAACTGGCGGGGTGAGACGTTGATGGAGACGGCGAACTTCTGGAGCCCTGCATCATGCCATCTCTTCAACTGACGGCAGGCTTCGTTCATGGCCCACAGGCCCAGGGGCACGATTAAATCAGTTTGCTCGGCGAGCGAAACGAACCTCTCTGTGGGAACCATGCCCATTTCCTCGTGTTCCCAGCGCAGCAGTGCTTCGACGCCAGCGACAACGCCACTATCGGTGTCGATCCACGGCTGATACACAAGTCTGAGGCCGTCGCCGGTTGCCACTGCCCGGCGCAATCCATCGATCAGGCGCAGCCTGTCGGAAGCGCTCTGCCGCAGCTTGGGCGTGAAGTACTGATAGTTGTTCGACCCAGCGGCCTTGGCGGAGTACATGGCGATGTCGGCGTCCCGTAGCAGCGCTTGGGAGGTGTCACCGTCCAGCGGGTACATGGCGATGCCAATCGACGTAGTGACTCGCAGCTCACGGTTGCCGACAAGGTACGGCTCGGCCACTGAGTCGAGAATCTTTCCTGCGACCTGGCCCGCATCCTCAAGCCGCGATCCGCTTTCGAGGATCACAGTGAACTCGTCACCACCGATGCGTGCGACGCTGTCGGTTTCTCTGACGGCGGCGACGATTCTCTTCGCCACCTGCTTGAGGAGCGCGTCACCTGTGGCGTGTCCGTAGTGGTCGTTGACTGCTTTGAAGTCGTCGAGGTCGAGGAACATGAGGGCAACCAGGGATTCGTCACGCCGGGCCCGAGCGATGGCACTTTGGAGACGGTCGCTGAACAAGAAGCGATTAATGAGCCCGGTCAGCGGGTCATACCGTGCCAGATAGCTGAGTTTTTGCTGGTCCTCGGCCCGCTCGGTTTCATGTTCGACGGCTCGCAGTTCCCACTCCTTGCGCACTCCGCGCACCGCGGGGCGGAACAGGAATAGGGCTTCGAGCACGATCAGTAGCAGCATCACCGACAACAAGATCAACTGGGTAGTGCGAAGATTGACCACACGGGCCTGCGCCTCATCCTTGATGAGGGTGGCGATTGCCTTCATCCCCTCCCGGAATTCCTCCGACGAGCGCGCCAACTCCCCTGCTGCTCCGACACGCAACCTCCCCCCGGACGATCCATTTTCGATTAGTTCTTCGGCGAGTCGAGCCATCGCCGTGAAGTGCGGCTCCACCTCGGCTTCGATACGATCGTTGAAGGTCGAGCTGTGGTCGGTGGGTAGATCAAGGTCGATGCTTCCGTAGCGAAGCGCCTCGTGGTTGGTGCGAATCCGGATCAACTCGCGTTCGAGATGGTCAACGGCGTCACTACGCTCGTCGAGGGTATCGGTCGCTTCGATGTCGAACCCGACGTTCTCTATTGCTTCGCTCAGCAGGATCTGCTGGGTGACCGTCTCGAGTACCCCGGCGTCCTTTTCCTGTCTGGCCAGCGCTGTTGAGGTCAGGATTGTTGATGCAACGGCGGCAATTGCGATGATCGCAAGTCCGATGATGTAGCGCCCAACTGGTCGCTTCGGAACCTCGCCGGACGCGCTTCGACCTGCCGCCTCTTCGATTGCAGCATTGATCTCGTTGGTTTCGCCGTCTTGGGGTGTGTACGAGATTGTTTCTCCTGAACAACAATGTGATATCGGTTGTCACGCCTACACCATTGAGGTTTGTGACCCGCTCACCAGATCGCGAAATCCTTCGCTGACCCTATCACCGCGCCTGACCCAGATTCACGCGTCTGGCGTCCGTCGCCGCTGAATGCGGCGTTCACGGACGCCAGACGCACAAGGGGGTTCGAATCGGCGCCCAAAAATGGCAAGTTGTGGCATGGAAAGCGCATCTCAACGCCTCGCGGCAATCGCCAAGAGCCAGTACGGCGTGTTCACGCGTTCGCAAGCACGCACCGTCAACGTCATGGACCGCACCATCGACGGGCGGGTTGCCAACGGCGTCTACGAACGGATCCACCCTCACGTGTTGTGCTTTGCGGGCTCACCCGCAACATGGCACCGGTCGGTGATGGCCTCGGTACTGTCCGCTGGCTCAGTCTCCGCGGCCTCACACACAACCGCCGCCTACCTGTGGGGTCTCACATCGCTCCGCCCCGACCAGCCAGAGGTGACATCGCGGCGGCATCTGCGGGTACGGACCGATGACTTTGTCGTCCACGAGTCCAAGGACCTCCTGGAGGCGGACATTGTTGCCGTCGCCGAGATCCCGGTGACAACCGCGGTGCGAACGGTGGTCGATCTCGGTGCCTCTGCGCCAATGGGTGTCGTCGCCAGATGCCTCGATGCTGGCCTCCGGACCAAGCTCTTCACCCTCTCCGAGATTCAGGATTTCGTGAAGAGAGTCGCCAGGCCGGGTCGAACCGGAGTGGGTACCATCCGGCCACTCATCGAAGAACGGCACGCCTGGCAAAGTGTTACCGAGAGCACGCTTGAGGACCTATTCAGGTCGATCGTCGTCCGCTCTGCACTACTGATGCCGGAACCGCAGTTCGAGCTCCACAATGGCCGGTTCATCGGAAGATTCGACTTCGCATACCCGCAACAACGAGCCCTGATCGAGTTGGACAGCGAGAAGTGGCACATGGACCCAGGGTCGTTCCAGAGAGATCGCGACAAGCAGAACCAGGCGCACCAAGCGGGTTGGACCGTCTATCGATTCACATGGAAACAACTCACGACGGCCGCGGACCAAGTCATAGACACTCTGGCGTCCATCACCGCTGCATACGGCGCTCACGGACGCCAGACGTGATGTGTTGGGTGCCCGGAGCAGGACTCGAACCCTCGCCCGCTGGCGGTACCAGCCACGCAAATCGGCCAACAGCGGTGTCCCGGCCACAACCGCGAGGCGGAGACAACTTCCTGCCGGGCGCCGACGAGGCGAGATCGGAAGATCTCGCCTCAAGGTGCCCGGAGCAGGACTCGAACCTGCACGCCCCTACGGGGCAGCGGATTTTAAGTCCGCCGCGTCTACCGGTTTCGCCATCCGGGCATGAGTGGGGCAGGCTAGAACCGATCTTTTCACAGTCCAACTGCCCTCCCCGACCCTACCGGCTGGCTGGCTGAGACTCGTCCCGGTCGAGTATCCTCGTGGCTCACGTTAACCCGTCTACAGAGGAGCCCTGGTGAAGGTCTACCCACCTGAAAAGATCCGCAACGTCGCA
>JASJHC010000152.1:0-16604 GCA_033791245.1 Acidimicrobiia bacterium
CTTCTTTTGCGTGAACGTCGGATCATGTTTTGTACCATCGGCTACAGAGTCGAAGAACTAAAGGGAAGAGTTTCCCGACTCCTGAGTTGCGGTGATTCTAGGACTTGTGGCCCGAAAAATGCCGGAAAAAGGCCTGAATCGGTGGGGACCCGATATCGGTCATAGGGGTTCCCGCCGGTCTCGTCACACCATGTTCCGTTCGATTTGGCGGGTCGCTACGATGACCGCATCTACCGAGCTGACGCCTTCTTCGCCAAGTTGACGCATGAACATCAGCGTTCGCCCGTGGGCCTCGGCACGCTCAGAGAGATACTTGCGGACTGCTTCTCGCGGTGAACGCGATCCTGCCTTTGCCAAGATCCGTTCCGCCAGGTGTCTGCGCAGCAATACGAGATCGGCCGCAGCGGCCTGCTGGGCGAGACGTTCCCACCGATTCGCCGGCTCGATGGCGACGGCTTGTCGCTCCAACCAGTCGATCCGTATGGCCTTGCCAAGGCGGAAGAAGACACCGGACACCTCAGCAACGGACCGACCGGTCTGCTGGGCAAGCTGGATGATGTCGGGGCCGTGAACGAGGTCTTCCATGTACGCGTGGCGCTTGGCGATAGTGTCCGGCACGCCTCGTTCCTGGAGCGAGGCTGTTGTTGCGAGACGTGCTTGTTGCCACGCTTGGGCACCGGTGGCTCCTATGGATGCGGTGAGCACTCGATAGTCCGATTCGAACTTGGCGATCGTTTCGTCAAGGGATTCATGCCCGCTCGGATTGTTGAGGAACCAACGCGCGGTTGTTTCGACAAGCCAATCGACAGTGCTGACAAGACTGCGGACTAGGCCTGGCTCGATGTTGCCGACCTCGGCTTCGAGTTCTTCCCAGCACTGCTCGGCATCGGTTATTGCACGTGCAATGCGATATGCCTTCACGACCATGGCAGGGTCCGCTCCCGTCTGGTCCATGAGACGGCTGACGAACGTGATCCCCTCGGAGTTCATGACTTGATTGGCCACAATCGTTGCGATCAGTTCGCGACGCAGCGGGTGTTCCGAGAGGAGGTGGCCGAACCGGTCGATCACAGCCTTCGGGAAATAGTCAGCGAGATCGGCGGCAAAGTACTGGTGGTCGATCAGATCGGATTCGAGGAGAGCCTCGTAGAGACTGCGTTTCCCATAGGCGAGTAGCACCGACAATTCCGGTTTGGTCAGACCGATGCCGGCTTTGGTTCTTTCCGACATCTCCTCAGTCGACGGCAGATACTCGATCGACCGGTCCAGCAGCCCCTGCGACTCCAACAATTGGATACCCAGCTCGTATGCCTCCATGAGGTTGGCGGAGCGGGCAGCTTCCTGAGAGAGGATCTGGGCCTGGAGGAAGTTGTCGTAGATGATGGCTGCGGTGACATCTTCGGCAACGGAGGTGACGAGTACATCCCTGCCTTCGCGGTCAAGCTCGCCGCGCTCTTCTGCCAGGCCCAGCAAGACCTTCAGGTTTACCTCACGGTCAGAGCAGTGGACACCAGCCGAGTTGTCGATGAAGTCTGTGTGGAGCGAGCCGCCGTTATGGGCGAACTCGATTCTGCCGCGCTGGGTGAGACCGAGGTTGCCGCCTTCTCCGACAACCCGGCAGCGCAGTTCCTCGCCGTCAACTCGAATTGCGTCGTTGGTACGGTCACCGACAGATTCGTTGCTTTCTTCCTTGGCCTTGACATAGGTGCCGATGCCCCCATTCCACAGAAGATCGACCGGTGCCTTGAGAATGGCGTTGATCAGTTCGTGGGGGGTCATCGTGGTCATGTCGATATGTAGAGCGGCCCTTGCCTCCGGCGAGAGAGCAACCTCCTTGGCGGCACGGGAGAACACCATGCCGCCCGGCGAAATCAGTTTGGGGTCGTAGTCTTTCCATGAAGAGCCGGTTTTCTCGAATAGCCGTCGGCGTTCGGCGAAGCTCGCTGCGGGGTCCGGCATCGGGTCGACGAAGATATCGCGGTGATCGAATGCCGCCACCAGCTTGATCTGTTCTGAAAGCAGCATCCCGTTCCCGAACACGTCTCCCGACATGTCGCCGATACCGACCACGGTGAAAGGCTGGGATTGAGTGTCCAGGCCCAGTTCACGGAAGTGGTGCTTGACCGATTCCCACCCACCACGAGCCGTGATTCCCAAGACCTTGTGGTCGTATCCCTGAGCTCCACCCGAGGCAAACGCATCGCCAAGCCAGAACCCGTACTCCGCGGCGACGCTATTAGCAGTATCGGAGAGAGCCGCCGTTCCTTTGTCGGCGGCTACGACAAGGTATGGATCCTCCCCGTCGTGGATGCGGGTGTTGGGAGGATGGACCACGTCGCCGTCGACGAGATTGTCGGTGAGGTCGAGCAATCCTTCGATGAATGTTATGTAGCGAAGCCGCACTTCCTTGCGCATATCCACCATTTGGTCTGCTGGGCGACGGAGAACAAAACCACCCTTGGATCCGGTAGGCACGATGACCGCGTTCTTGGTCATCTGCGCTTTCATCAGCCCGAGGACCTCGGTTCGGTAGTCCTCTCTTCTGGTAGACCACCTGATACCGCCGCGAGCCACCATCCCACCGCGGAGATGGACGCCTTCGACCTCCGGTGAGTACACAAAGATCTCATAGAGAGGAAACGGCTTTGGCATGTTCGGAACGTCGGCAGAGCGAAGTTTGAAAGACACACTGTTGCGGTCTGTTTGGTACACGTTGGTACGAACCGTGGCGTCGATAACTCCAACGAGGGCGCGAAGGATGCGGTCTTCGTCGAGCGATAGGACTCTGTCCAACGCCTCCAGGATGTTGTCGCGGATCTCGGCTTCCAGGCCTGGCTCAGCGACAGGATCGAACCGCGCTTCGAACAGTCGGTAGAGCTTGTCCGCCAGTTTGGGGTGGGTGGCCAGAGTGTCGTTGAGGTACTCGGTTGTGAACAAGGCAGCGACGCGCTGCAGGTACGTGCGGTAGGCACGGAGCACCGTGATCTGGTGGTGGTCGAGCCCCGCCGAGATCAAGAGCCGGTTCAGTGAGTCGGATTCGGCCCTGCCCTCGAGAACGGCATCGACTGCTGCGGCGAGACGATCGCCGATCGCGGCGAGGTCGAGCTGCTCACCGTCCGCCCCAAGAACACCAAAGTCATGAATGAAGATGTTGCTGGCACCGTCGAGGAGCCTGGTTGGTACTTCTTCGACGATGTGTAGCCCCAGCGCCTCGAGGTGGGGCATGATCGCAGAGAGGGGGAGCTTGTCGTTGCGGCGGTACACAGTGAGCCGGGTGAGGGCATCTCCTGGGCCACCCGGGTCCTCATTCTGGATGCCGATCACCAGCTCGTCGCCGGTTGTGGCTTGATGGTCGAGGCGGATGATGTCGCCCGCGGCTACCGCCAGCTGTACCGAAGTCTGGTAGTACTCCGGGAACCTGCTCGCCCATGCGCTCGCCATTCGATTGCCATCGTCTTCGCCAACGCGGTCTATCAGTTCCTGGCGGAGGCGGTCCTCCCAGGTGCGGGTCATGGCAGCGACTTCTTGCTCCAAGTCTTTAAACGAGATTTCCGGGATGTCACCTCCCTTGACCCAGACGGTGAAGTGGATCTGGGCGGGATCGACCTCTCCAAGGGCGAGCAGATAGTCGACAGACGTTCCCTGGAACCGGTCCATGAATAGCTTCTGCAGGTTCTTGCGGAGACGGGCATTGAACCGGTCGCGGGGCAGGGCCACCACTATGGCGACGTTGCGGTTGAGAAGGTCGCGTCGCACGAAGAGCTTGACGTGTTGGCTCTCTCTCAGTTGGACCAAGCCCATAACGGAACGCTGGATCTCGGCTATTGGCGAAGAGAGCAGTTCTTCTTTGGGGAAACTCTCGAATATTTCGATCGTCGCTTTGTGATCGTGGGTGCCCTCAATGAGGTCTTCTGCTTCGATGATCTGCTGCAATTTGTGGTCAAGGAGAGGCACTGCCGACGCCGGCGTCATGTATGCCTTGGAAGTGAAGATTCCGAGTAGTCGTGCCTCGCCGCACAGTTCGCCGTTGTCGTCGACCATGCGGACACCGATGTAGTCGAGCTTCACCCGGCGGTGGACTGTCGAGACGCTGTTTGCTTTCGTTATGACGAGTAGGTCGCCGCTTGTGTATCTGGCCTGCAAGTCAGCTGGGAGTTCGGCGAGAGGGACCGGTTCGGCGTAGGCAGAGTGCTCGCTACCGCGAAGGATTCCAAGACCCGATTCAGGAACCACCTGCAGGCTGGGTACACCGGAGCCGGTGACGAAGCGATACTCCCGATAGCCGAGGAAGACAAAGTTCAGGTCAAGGAGCCACTGGAGGAAGGCTTCGGTAGTTGCGACCTCGTCCTGGTCGTACCGAGCGGAGCCGGCCCGGGCCAGATTGATCATTTGCAGGATGCGTGTCTTGAGCTGATCGAAGTCCTCGACCACCTTCACTACGTCGCCGAGCGTATTGACGATGCCTTCGTGGAGAGCATCCCGATCGGCCGCTCCCAGCAGCCGATTCAATTGGTAGTGCTGCACTGACTCCCGAACCGCGGCGTCTCGTGCTGGTCCGACGCTGGTGAGGCGTCCACTGGCGTCTCGGGTTGTGCCGAGCACAGGATGGATGACGTGATCGACCGCGGCGTCGTGGCTCAGGATCTCTCCTGTGACTGAGTCGACGAGGAACGGGCGGTCAAGAGTTGATACCTCGACGACAGTGCCCTTGCTGGTGTAGCCGTCTGCATCGAGGGTCGGGTTGAAGACTCGAACCGAAATCGGATCCGCGCCACGACTATTGGCGAAGTCGTAGATGCCGATCAGGTGGGCTGCAAGCTCGTCGGCAGTGAGTCGGGTGAGCGGCCCGTCGTGGACCCGACGCAAGTACTGCTTGGCGAATTGCTCGGTAATCGCAGCTGATTGTGGAGGAACCTTGTCAGCCAGGAGGCCGAGGGCGGCGGTGAACGCTGTCGATGTGTCCCCGTTCATCGTGTCACGTGTGCTCACGAGGATTGAGCCTACCTCTCGCAGCTAAGTGGCGCTCCCAAACGAGTCGAGGGTTGGACCAATCGGTCCAACCCTCGAATGCATCTGCTCGGTGTCGGCTAGCTTCGGAACGCTTCACCTGACTTGGCATGCTCGACCAGGATCGCCGCCGGTGTGTACCGGTCGCCGTGGCTTGCGGCCATCTCCTGCAGCTTGGCAACTACGGTTGCCGCGCCCACTCGGTCGACGTAGCTGAATGGCCCGCCCGCAAACGGCGGGAAGCCAAGACCGAATATCGCTCCGATATCGCCATCCCTTGCGGAGCGCAGGATGCCTTGTTCGAGACATAGGGCAGCTTCGTTGACCATCTGTAGTGCAAGCCGATCCTGGATCTCGCCACGGTCCATGTGCTTGCTTTCGGGGGAGCCGAGTACTGCGTAGACCGACTCGTCTACACCCTTGCGCTCGCCGTCCTCATACACGTAGAACCCGCGACCGTTCTTGCGGCCCTTGAGGTCGTCGGCAATCAGTTTCTCGAAGCCGCCCGGCGCCGCCAGGCGATTCCCGAATGCCTCTCGCATCACTTTGCCGACCTTAGCTCCAACGTCGATACCGACTTCGTCGGTCAACTGCACCGGACCCACCGGGAACCCCCAGTCAACCATCGCGGCGTCGATGTCCTGGATACGAACGCCCTCCTCGAGTAGCCAGCCGACTTCGTTCATGTACGGGGCAATGATGCGAGAGGTGTAGAAGCCGGTCCCATCGTTTACAACGATCACCGTCTTGCCCTGTCGTTTCCCAAAAGCAACGGCACTTGCTGTTACCCAGTCAGCCGTCTTGTCCGTGACGATGATCTCCAGCAGCGGCATCTTCTCAACAGGCGAGAAGTA
The DNA here is from genome assembly GCA_033791245.1 of Acidimicrobiia bacterium. Lineage (GTDB taxonomy): Bacteria > Actinomycetota > Acidimicrobiia > Spongiisociales > UBA5794 > JAAETI01. Next base: position 5,862 of record JASJHC010000152.1, read on the forward strand.
GTGCATGCCGATGATGTTCTCGGGGCGTGCCGCTCCTTTGGCAATCAGGGTGATCGGAATCGACGAGGTGTTCGTCGCAAAGATCGTGTTGGGTCCGGTTGCCGCTTCGACCTGTTGGACCATCGACCGTTTCAGGTCGAGGTCTTCGAACACGGCTTCGATGACCAGGTCAACGTTGCCGAAACCCGACCAGTCCGTCGTACCGGTGACTAGATGCATCATCTTGGCAGCAGCGCGGGGCTTGATACGGCGTCGCTTCACCCGGCCGCTTACGTACTTGCTGACATAAGCAAGACCACGGCCAACCCCGGCGTCGTCGACCTCCTTGATGCGGGTCGGAACCTTGGCGTTGGTCGTGTTGACCGCAGCGATGCCGCCGCCCATTAGGCCACCACCAAGAACTGCAGTCTTCTGCACCGCTACTGGCAGCGCCGACGAGTCAATGCCAGTGTCCCTCTTGAGCTCCTGAGTTGCGAAGAAGATCGACATCAGGGCCTTTGCCTCCGGAGACACGATCAGATTCTTGAACTCCTGAAGCTCGACTTCGTAGCCCACCTCGATTCCCTGCTCGATACCTGCCTTGATCGCACGCAGCGCTGCCGGCGGTGCCGGATAGTTGCCCTTGGTCTTTTCCAGCATCTTTTCTTCGGCTTTAGAGAACAGAAGCCGCCGCCCCACCGGGTTCTCTTCCAGCGCGAGTTGCTGCAGGTGGGCGGGGGCCAGAAAACTGCGTAGCCGCCCAATCGTGTTGCCCGAAGCGGGCTCTGGCGGACTGAGCGTGGCTTCGAGGGCCCGCTTCTTGGCGACGTCGAGCAGAACCTCTTGGGGGCATGCCTCGTCGATGAGACCCATCTTGATTGCACTGCGGGGACGAACCGAACGACCACTGAGGATCAGGTCGAGACCAGCGGCAACGCCGACGAGACGCGGCAGACGCTGCGTTCCCCCGGCACCAGGGATGATTCCCAGTTGGACCTCAGGCTGCCCGAGTTGGGTCTTCTTTTCATCATTGGATGCAATTCGCATGGAGCATGAAAGAGCCAGTTCCATGCCACCACCCAGGCAGGCACCATGGATGGCGGCGACGACTGGTTTACCTTGCTCTGTGGTCAGCTTCTCGAGTCGCATGAACCCGGCATGGGCCTCGCTGAGGAGTTCCATTGCAGTCTCGGCGTCGTCAAGAGACTGCAGCCAGCGAATATCGGCACCTGACAGGAAGTTGTCCTTCTTGGCCGAACCGATCACGACCGCCTTGATGGCGGCGTTGCCCGCGATGTGGTCGATTGTGGCGAAGAGATCTTCCGCCAGTTCTGGGCCGAGGCTGTTGAAGGGCTCCCCGGCGCGGTCCATTAAGACAGTGGCGACGCCATCGGCATCGACATCGAACTTGATATGGGTGAGTTGCAGATCTGTCACGTTCGGTCCTTTCAGCGTTCGAGGACGAGGGCTGCCCCGAGGCCGCCTGCCGCACATTGGGTTACGAGGGCGAAGCCCTTATCGCGTCGCTGGAGTTCGTTGGCCATGGTCAGTGCTTGCCGGGCGCCGGTGGCGGCGAAGGGATGGCCGAGCGAGATGGAGCCGCCGTACAGGTTGAGCTCCTCCATGTTGATTTCGCCGATCGGTTCGTCCCGTCCCAAGTACTTGCGAGCCCACTCGGCAGATTTGAAGGCTTTGATGTTCGAAAGCATCTGTGCCGAAAACGCCTCGTGCATGTCGACGACGTCAATATCGTCGAAGGTCAGTTCGCCTCGGGTCAGCGCTGCTGGAGTTGCGAACGATGGGCCCATCAGCATCTGCCAGGCCGGGTCCAGTGCCGCAAAAGCCCACGACCTGATGTACGCCTTTGGTTCGAAGCCGAGCTTCTTGGCCGTCTTTTCTTCCATGAGCAGCACTGCGGCTGCACCATCAGTAAGGGGGGAAGAACTGCCCGCGGTGACGGTGCCATACTTCTTGTCGAATGCCGGACGCAGCGAGGCCAACTTCTCCAGCGTGGAGTCGGCACGCGGGATTCCGTCTTGGGTCATGGTTTCTTTGAATCGGGGTGGAATAGGGAATGGCATGACCTCGTCGTCAAACACACCCTTTTCCCAGGCAGCGACTGCCTTCATGTGGGAGTCGAACGCATACTTGTCTTGGGCTTCGCGGGAGATCTCGTTCTCTCTTGCCATCTTCTCGGCTGCGGCCCCCATCGTGAGACCGCTGGAAAGGTCGGCGAGGGCGGGCGGTCGTGGCGCTAGGTCGCCGGGGCGGAGACGGGTGAACGCCTTCACCTTCGAGGGGATGTCTTTGGCAGCGTTGGCAGCCATGAGGGCGTCGACCACCTTGTCGTCGTAGGTGATGGGCGGCTTGGAAAGCGAATCGGTTCCTCCGGCGATGACAACTTCGGCGTCGCCGTACAGGATTGCCTGTGCTCCTGAGACGATCGCCTGGGTGGACGTTGCGCAGGCACGACTCACCGAATAGGAGTCCACTGATGCCGGCATATTGCATCGCATCACAATCTCGCGGGCGATGTTGGGGGCTCCGGGGTCAGCGACCACGGCGCCGGCGATCAACTGATCGATCTGTCCCCCTTCCAGATTCGATCGATGAAGAAGCTCGTTGGTGACCGCAGCACCTAGGTCTAGTGCGGACAGGTCACGGTATTTCGAGCCGGCCTTCATAAATGGGGTGCGCAGACCCCCGACGATGGCGACTCTTCTGCCGTAGATGATCCCGGGGTGGTTGTTGGCCATGACGCAACCTCTCTCAGACTTTGAGTGAATGCTCCAATTGTGCCACAACACCACTGCCAACCGATAGTCGTGTTGTTGTGACGGAATGGTGACAGTTCAAAATGTCAGCCGCATCTCCAGCTCGCCGTCGTGTTCGACTCCTGTGTCTTCGAAGCCCAATCCTGCATAGAACCCTCGTGGCCCATGCTGGCTTGGTACGTAGCTCAGAAAGAATTCTGTGGCATTGGGGAGCGACTTCACGTAGTCGATGATCTGGAGCATGGCCGCTTTTCCAAAACCCATGGCCTGGTATCGCTGGTCGATCATGTAGCGCCACAGGTAGTAACGAAGCTTGTCTCGATTCTCAGATACAAGCACGTAGCCAACCGGGGTGTCGTCAGCATAGATGGCCTGCTCCCAGCGATTAGTGGTGTGGGCGGCCTGAGCAATGGATACCGAATTGGGGGCCACGAGGTCCTGCTGGCTATCGGAAACAGTGAGCTTGATGACAGACATCACATTGTCTTCGGAGATGGGGCGAAGGCTGATTGGTGATCCTGGGCTGAGCGTGGCGTGATCCATGGCCGCCATTGTTGTTCATCGCCGACTGGCTGTCGATGCGGCGCCGGTCCACAATCGTGCGACCGACTCTGGAGACCAATGAAGAAGGCAATGCTTGTGTTGGCGGTGGCGGCGCTTGCCATGGCCAGCTGCGGGGGCTCAACGGATAGTGACCCTGACGCCGCGGCCGCGACTACGACAACGGTGCAGGCAACAACGACTGCTGCACCAACAACGACGGTGGCACCCACCACGACGGCTGCGCTGACGACAACGACTGTGGTCCCGACCACCACCACCGCCGAACCCGCCATCACTCCGGGAGAGGATGTCGATGTCGATGCCGTCGTCACTGCGTACTCAGTCGCCTTTGACAGCACATCGGACTACGAGACCAAAGTTCCATTTCTTGAAGATCCCAACGGTCTCGAGGACACGGTCGCTGCCTATCTGACAACAGGCGAGACCATGGGCGGAGTCAGTGTTGTGGTCACCGCGGTCGTCATCAACGGTGTGGAAGCCGACGTCACCTACGACCTTCTCTTCAACAACAACCCGACTTACCCTGACCTGCCAGGCAAGGCAGTACTCAACGACGGCGGATGGCAAGTGCCCCGCAAAGACTTCTGTGCACTCATGTCGTCGGCCCGTGTCGGCTGTCCTGCCGAGTAGCGCATGCTCCGTTACTTGTCGTTGGTGGCACTGACCGCCTTGCTCGCTACCAGCTGTGGCGGTGGGAACGAAGAGGTCGCGGCTACGACTATTGCGTCGGCAACGGAGACCGCAGTTGCCACGACAACTACAGAAGCAGGGGTACGAGTCTTTGTCGGTGCCGATGGATTCGACTCGGAGATAGGAGACACCAGTCGGATTGTCACTCTTAGCGGCGACCTATCTGAGGCCGTCTTCGCCCTGGGCTTTGGTTCGTCGGTCGTCGCCACCGACGTAACAACCATCTATCCACCAGAGGCCGTAGCTCTCCCCGTCGTCGGGATTGGCCGATTCCTCACTGCAGAGGGTGTTCTGGCCGAGAACCCGACTCTGGTGCTGGGGGACACGCAGACGTCGCCTCCTGAAGCGATCGAACAGATCCGCAGCGCGGGAGTTCCTGTGGTCATCTTTGCTGTTCCGACGACCTTCGCCGGGCTGTATCAAAAGGCGGCCGACATCGGGACCGTGCTTGGGGTCCCCGATGCCGGGCAGGCTCTGGCAGACGAGCTCAGGGTCGCCATCGACACTGTGGTTGCCGAGGCGGCTCCTCTTGATCCAGCGCCGGGGGTCGCCTTTGTCTACAGCCGCGGCCCGGATGTGATGCTCCTCTTTGGAAAGGGGATGACGACCAAACCAATTATTGAGGCGGCGGGTGGGCACGATGTTGGAGCTGAGTCGGGCATCACCGGCAGCGTTTCGGTCACCCCAGAGGCGATTGTGGCGGCGGCACCCGATGTGATCGTCATCACCCAGGAGGGACTCGATGCGTTGGGTGGCGAAGAGGGTCTGCTGGCGATTCCCGGCTTTGCTGAGACCCCTGCGGGGCAGGCTGGTCGCATCCTTGCCTATTCGGAAGGTGATTTTCTGACATTCGGGCCACGTATTGCCGAGTCACTGGCTCGTTTCATTTCTGATCTTCGTGCAGAGATCGAGCGGTAGTGACTGCAATACCGGGCTTACGCAAGGAACAGGTCTCACGGCTCAGACGGACGTCGGGTCTCCTTGTCCTCGGGTTGATTGCCGCTGTCGTTGGGGGACTTCTTGCCGGCGCCGTCCCGATCGATCTTGACGATCTGCGCCACATGATCGGCATCCGTACGGGGCTCATCGAAGGGCCGGACCGGCTCAGCGATTCGGTGTTGTGGGCGATACGTCTGCCGCGGGTGCTCACTGGTCTTGTTGCTGGGGCTGGTCTTGGGGTCGCCGGGGTGGCTTTGCAGGGGACCTTTCGCAACCCTCTGGCCGATCCTCACCTTGTTGGCATTGCGCCGGCCGCAGGTCTCGGTGCTGTCGCGGGGATCGCGTTGACTCCGATAGGTGGCAGCCCGTTTCTCATGATGGCTGGCGCTGCTGTGGGTGGTGTATTACTCGGCATGCTGATGATGAGAATCGCCATGAATGTGCTTGACCGTGGCCAGTTGGTGTTGGTCGGTATCGCTCTCGGGTTTGCTTTCCTGGCGGTCCTGGGAGCCGTGGTCCTTGCCTGGGATAGTCCGCGTGTTCCCACATTCACCTTTTGGGTGTTCGGAGGTCTATCCGGAGCGACCTGGTCGACGCTTGCGTGGGGAACACCGTTGGTCGTGATGGGATCAGCGGTTGTCGTCGGTCTTGGCAGATCTCTCGACGTGCTTGCCCTCGGCGAAGAAGAGGCGAATCATCTCGGCGTCGACGTAAGCCGTCTCAAGACGGGGGCTCTTGTTGCTGTTGGTCTGGTGGTCGGCGGTGCGGTTGGAATGGCCGGGGTCGTTGGATTCGTCGGCCTGGTGGTTCCTCTTGTGTTGCGGAGCCGGGTCGGGCCGTCGCATCGGGTCCTTGCCGCGCTGGCAGCGTTGGGCGGCGCCATCGCTCTGGTTGCCCTCGATACCCTGGCCCGCACCGTTGCCGCCCCGATAGAGATCCCCGTTGGCCTGATGACGGCAATCGGCGGAGCGCCGGTACTCGTGTGGTTCTTGTTGAGGCGCCCCAGATGAGTCGTGATCTGGTCCGAGTTGATGATTTAACTGTTTCCAGGAACGGTCGGCTCCTGCTCGATGCTGTTGCCCTGACGGCGTCTTCCGGTGAGATCACGGGGATCGTCGGACCCAATGGAGCAGGCAAATCAACACTGCTCCGAGTTCTAGCCGGCGATGTTGTCGGCGATAGCGGCGGAGCCACACTGCTAGATGTCGATGTTGCGGCAGCAACGCTGCAACAGCTAGCTCGGTTGCGTGCCTACGTCGGCCCCCAGCAAGCAACGGACATCGTCTTCAGAGTCGAAGAAGTGGTGGCCATGGGCCAGCATCCGTTTCGCTCGGACGGGGTCGATAGGGGCTCCACCGATGGGGTCATCGCTGCCGCAATGAGTCGGGTTGACGTTGGCCACTTGGCGGAGCGAGCGCTGCGGACGCTCTCTTCTGGCGAGCAGCAGCGGGTTGCGCTCGCACGTGCGATTGCGCAGCAGAGTCCGGTCATTCTGCTCGACGAACCAACGTCGGCGCTTGATGTTGGCCATCAAGAGATGGTCATGAAGGTGCTGCGCCAACTCGCTGGAGAAGGAGTCGCCGTGATCGCAGTGCTTCACGATCTCAACCTGGCGGCTGTCTACGCCGACCGGGTGGTGCTGCTCGATGCGGGTCGGGCGCGGGCGGTCGGCGCGCCTCGCGAGGTGTTCACAGCTGGCCAGCTATCCGCGGCATACCGGGAATCGATGAAGGTAATCGATCACCCATTCCGCGATTGCCCTCTTGTGCTGACCACAGGAGCACCGCGCTCGTCTGCCTAAGTGGGCTCTTGCCAGGTCTTTTCGCCGGCTTCGATCGGGACCGACATCCAATTATCGGCCGGCGGTAGTGCACACGAGTAGCCGTCGCTGTAGGCGCAGAACGGGCTGTAGGCGAGGTTGAAGTCGAGCGTAACGGTCCCATCATCGTTCGGCTCGATGTCGAGGTAACGGCCTGCTCCGTACGTTTCCTTCCCCGATGTCGCATCGCGGAACGGAAGGAAGAGGCTGGTGTGCCCCGTGTCGTAGAGATGAAGCGTCTGGGCAGCTCCACCCAGGTCGAAATCGACGCTGCCGACACGTCGGTAGATGCGATCCGCACCATTGGAGGTCGCCACTTGGATCTCTGTGCCGTCCCCAGGGCTTACGGCAAGGGTGAGGATGAGATCGGGGTTCCAGGCAAAGTAGGGGAGACCGGCAAAGCTGCCACGCAGCTCCTGGGGAATCGGTGAGCCGGGATTGGTGCGGAGGTATTCGTCTTTGCTGGCGCGGTGGTCAGCGAGCATGTTTGAGTCCATACTCGGCCTAACCGTCGGAGGCAGGTGTCGATTCCCGATCTTCGCGGGGCTAGACCGGTTCGCCGTACTTGCTGGAGTGCTCTTCGGCAGCGCTTGCCATCCAATCGTCACGTTCGATCCGGCCGGGAAAGGCCTCGAGAGCGGCGGTCACATACTGAATGTCATCTGGGGTGAAGTTGGCCACCTGACGAAAGCTGGTTATATCCAAGCTCTTGAGAAGCTTGTCCAGTTTGGGGCCGACACCGCGGATCTTCTTCAGATCATCCTCTACTACGGGGCCGCTACCTCTGGTGCGGGTTGCGATTTCTGCGACTTTGGCAACAGCGGAATCTTTGTCGGGAGTTCCGGCGGATTGGGCGACGGGGACCTCAACTACATCAGTTTCGTCCCCAGCGACAACTCCGCATCCGGCATGGAGCTCTTCGAGAGCGTGGAGGGCGGCCGAGGCTTGGTCACGTTCTTGGAGCGACGCAGCCAGTTGGGCATCGAGATCCGCAACCCTGACCATCTGGTCACTGTCGGCGCCTAAGCTGGATTCCAGCTCAGCGATTCGGTCTTGGAAGCCCTCGGATGTGCTGCGACTGGCTGCCAGGGACGCAGTAACCGTCGCCATTTCGCTTGCCGAGAGATCAACACGTTCGGTCAGGTCTGCTCTCTCACTTCTTGTTGCATCCAGGTCGACCCGCAGCGAAGCGATGGTCGCCTGGTAGCCGTCAGCGTCCTTCCGCAGCGCGCCGACTGTGCCATTGGCGGCGTCGAGTTCTCGCCGCACCACATCGACAGATCCGGTTTTGGTTTTTTGCGAGCGGAGGGAGGCAATCGTGGATTCCCGATCGGCGATCTGACCCTCGTTCTTGGTGGCAGACCTACGGGCGGTCTTCAGGCTTGCCTCCAGATTTGCGACAGTCTTGTCGCGCTCAGCGATCTGGACGCTGCCCCGATCGAGATCGGCGGTGCGGAGTTCCAGCTCCGCGGTGCGTGCCTCGAGATCGTCTGCCAGCTGCTTTGCAGTGTCCTTGAACCCCTGGAGCTCAATCTGTAGTTCACCCCGCAAACGTTCCTCGTCGGTGCGGGAGGCGGCGTGCTGCTCTTCGAGCTTCTTGCCTAGGAACCGCTGCCGCAGCAACCACCCGATACCAAAACCGATTGCGGCCCCCACCAGCAGCCAGATGATCTCTTCCATCGCCGTGACTCTCCTCGATTATTGACCCCTGCCCAGGGGTCACACACGCAACACTCTGACACCGTAGCCGGGAAGAAGTTCCTATTACAGGTTGCTTGTCGCCCCGCTGCAATCGGTGTGCCGATAGGGTTGCCTCATGTTTCCCTTCACTGAATCTATCAAGCCCATGAAGGCCCGGGTGCGGGAGATCCCGCCGGCACCTCCGGGATGGGTGTACGAACCGAAGTGGGATGGTTTCCGAATGATTGCCTGGGCAGGCGCAGAACCCCGCCTGGAGAGCCGCAACGGCAAGGACCTGCTCCGCTATTTCCCAGAACTCGTTAGTGCGCTGCAAGAGCTTCCGGCCGGAACAGTGCTCGACGGCGAGGTCGTGGTCGTCCGTAACGGGGTGACAGATTTTGATGCGCTGCAGATGCGAATCCATCCAGCCCAGTCCCGGATAGAGATGCTTGCCAGCCAGACCCCGGCCAGGCTGATCGTGTTCGATGTCCTTGCTCACAATTCGAAGAGCGTCCTCGACGATCCTTACGAAGAGCGCCGTGTTCTGCTGGAGCAGATCTATTCAGGACTCGGGGAGGATTGGGACCTGACGCCAGTAACGGATGATCCCGCTGAGGCGGAACGGTGGTTCCACGAGTATGAGGCAGCCGGGTGTGACGGGATCATCTGCAAGCAGACAGACCAGCCCTACGTCCCCGACAAGCGAAACTGGATCAAGTGGAAGCATCGTCGCACCATCGACTGTGTGGTTGGCGGATACCGCGTCCACAAGGACGGGGACAAGATCGGCTCACTGTTGCTCGGTCTGTACAACGAAGCAGGTCAGCTGCACTTCATCGGTCACTGCTCGGGGTTCACGAATCAAGATCGTGTGGAGATCTTGCAGCAGTTCGAGCAGCTCCGCAGTGACGATAGTTTCGGTGATGCGGCGCGCCGGCCCGGAAGCGAGAGCCGGTGGAGTGCGGGCAAAGATTCGTCATGGATCCCGGTGACTCCCGGTGTGGTCATTGAAATCAGCTACGACCAGCTGCAGGACAATCGGTTTCGTCATGCCACCCGTTTTGAGCGGTGGCGCACCGACAAGGATGCGCAGGAGTGCACGATGGATCAGTTGGAGCGACCCACCGGTGCCAGTTTTGCCGATGTAGTCGGATGAGTGGCTGGCTGAAAGCCAGCCACTCATGTTGAGAGTTCCGCCGCGGGCGGAGCATCCAGGATGAGTGGTCGACCGAAAAGTCAGCCCGCCATCTTGGTGGTGCAACGCAGGCGGAACGTTCAGGCCGCGTTACAGCGCTAGATTCCTCGCTGTGGATTTCTTAACCAACCCCGAGATCTGGGTCGCCTTTGTAACGCTGGCGATCCTCGAGATCATCCTTGGCATCGACAACATCATCTTTATCACGGTGCTCACGGGCAAGCTCCCTGTGGAAGAGCGGCGCCGTGGCCAGGTTGTTGGCCTAGCGGTGGCGATGGGGATGCGAATCCTCTTGCTGCTTTCGATCAGTTGGCTGCGCACCCTGACCACCCCGTTGTTCGAGGTCTTCGACCGCGAGTTGACCGGCGAGGGGTTGATCCTGCTCGGTGGGGGTCTGTTCCTTCTAGCCAAGGCGACCTGGGAGATCCACGGCAGCCTCGAAGGTGAAGAGCATGGCGGCACCGCGGGACCGGTGGCATCGTTCGGCGCCGTAATCGCACAGATCGCCCTTATCGATATTGTGTTCTCGCTCGACTCGGTGATCACGGCCATCGGTCTCGCCGAGGAAGTCGGTGTGATGATCGCCGCAGTGATCGTGGCGGTCCTGGTGATGATGGTGTTGGCCAGACCGATCAGCGAGTTTGTAGAACGCCACCCCACCATCAAGATCTTGGCGCTCAGCTTCTTGCTGCTCATTGGCGTGTCGCTTGTGGTTGAGGCCTTTGAGGTGGAGATCCCGAAGGGCTATATCTACTTTGCGATGGCATTCTCAGTCTTCATCGAGATGCTCAATATTCGCTACCGCAAGAACCGGCCGGTCGACCTGCACGGCGTCTCCCTGGACGATGCCGCCGAGGTACCGGCTGAGTAGGTCTCACCAACCCATGACAATGGTGGGGTCAGTCGATCAGTTCCTTCGTCTTGACTGTGCATCAACGATAGTCGATATTTTGAATGCCATCAACTAAGGTTGATGTAGTGGAAGAACTGATAAGCATCCCCGCGCCTGATGACCCAGCAACGGCTCTCGCTGCCGTTGTCTCGATGCGACGCACTGCCGATCGGCTTGAGTTGGCGGCAGTCCAAGTGGCCGTTGCGAAAGG
>JASJHC010000153.1:0-10620 GCA_033791245.1 Acidimicrobiia bacterium
GTTGGCTCGTCGAGCAGCAGGATTTCTGGCTCTTGAGCCAGCGCCCTGGCCAAGACGACCCTCTGTAGTTCGCCCCCCGACAACGTGGCGATGTCTCTGCGACTGAGGCCGTCGACACCGAGTTCGACGAGAGCGTCAAAGGCGATCTCGACATCTCGTCTTCCTTCAGCCGCGAAATAGCTGAGGTGTGGGGTCCGACCAAGCAGGACGTAGGTGAACGCGTCCATTCCCGGTGGGATGATCGGCCGTTGTGGCACCAAGGCGACGCGCCTCGCCCGCTCCCGGGGGTGTAGCTCGGACAAGTCGTCGCCGTCGACTCGCGTGATACCAAATGAGTCGACTACCCCGGACACCGCACGAAGCAAGGTCGTTTTGCCGGCACCATTGGGTCCAATCAACCCAAGCCACTCACCAGGAGCAACGGTTAGGTCGATGCCGGTGAGCAATACCGATTTGTCGATCTCTACACCCAGGGAGTGCACCGAGAGCTGAGTCGTCACATCACCCTCCTCGAGGTGCGCAGCACCAGCACGAAGAACGGTGCTCCGAGGAACGCAGTTACTACTCCGATGGGGACTTCGGCAGGAGCCAGAACCGACCGAGCAACAATGTCGGCAAGTACGAGAAATGCACCACCAAACAACGCCGACAACGGCAGCACTCTTCTGTACGAGGTACCCGCAACCAGTCGAACTGCATGTGGAACGATGATGCCCACGAAGCCGATCAGGCCGGCAACGGCGACTGCTGCGGCGGCGCCAAGAGTCGCCGAGGCGACCACGATAAGCCGGGTGCGACCCACCTCCAGGCCCAGGGAGGATGCTTCTTCGTCGCCGACGGCCATCACGTCCAGTGCTCTGCGGTGAGCAAAAATCCCTACCGCGCTCACCGCCATGTAGGGGAGGATCAACGTGAAATCGCTCCAGCCTGTTGTGGCAAGACGTCCCAGTATCCAGTCGTACACCTCACGCAGCGTTTCGGCATTGCGTTGTTGCACGAAGGTCTGGATTGCCGTCAGGAACGCCGCGACCGCAACCCCGGCCAGGATCAGCGAGGTGACAGTACGGTTCCCACCCACGGTGCGGCCCAAGCCATAGCTCAGGACTACACCAACGATTGCTCCGAGAAAGGCGGCGGCTGGAATGAGCGGGAGCGAAGTCTCGGCCCCTGCGCCGATGCCCACGATTGCCAGTGTCGCCCCGAGACCAGCGCCAGCCGCAACGCCGAGCAAGTACGGGTCGGCGAGAGGATTTCTAAAAACACCCTGATAGGCCGCACCGCTTACCGACAGGGCAGCTCCCACGAGTACCGCCAAGAATACGCGCGGGAAACGAACCACCTCGAGAATGCCTAGTTCAAGTTCGGAGAGGTTGGTGCCTAGATCGATCCCGGGGATCATGCTGACCAGGGCTTTCGCCGCATCGAAGAAACCAATGCTGGCCGGACCGACAACTGCTCCGATCAGGATGGCGCCCACCAGGACCGAGGTTGCGCCAAGCCACCATTTCCAGCCAACGCTGGGGGTGGCAAGCTCGGCATGAGTCACCATTAGGCGTTTACCCGCAACGCATTGATTGCATCGGCGACATCACCCATGTACTCAACGATGCGGGGGCCCCACCGCGAGGCGATGTCGTCGTTCAACTCAACGACCGCCCCGGTCCCAACCGCGGCGAGAGCACCCCATCCGGGTCGCTCCGCCAAGGTTGCGGCCGACATCCCGCAGCACACAGTGTCCGCGAGAAGAATGAGGTCTGGATCCTGTTCAAGTATGTACTCCTCAGATAATTGGGGGTAGCCAAAGGCGCCATCGCTCACCGCGTCAGCGATATTGACCAGACCCATTGCTGCATAGATCTGGCCGATGAAGGTTTCGCTGGTGACCGAGTAGTAGGTCGCATCGAGCTCGTGATAGAACGTGAGCGGCTCATCGGAAGCGGGTAGCGAGGAGAGGATTTCCTCGATGTCTGTCTCCATCTGGCCGACGAGCTCGGCTGCCTCACCGATATGGCCAGTAGCGGCTCCGAGCACCTCGAGTTGTGTGTAGACGTCGTCAAGGGTGAGCGCCGCGGGCAGGATCACAACAGGGACTCCGAGCTCGGTGAGAGCGCCCATGCTGGTGCCATCCCAGTCGCCGTCGGTGACAACCAAGTCTGTCTCATAACCAACAATCGCCTCAACGTTCGGAGCAAACCCGGTCAGATCAGTAATCGGCGCCCCGGTGGGATGGTTGGAGAACGCATCAACCGCAATGACCTGGTCGCCGGCGCCGATGGCAAAGAGCATTTCGGTGTGCGACGCCGACATAGACACGATCTTGTTCGGTATCCCAGCGAGCTCGATGTCACCGTTGGAGGCGGCGATGGTTACAGGGAACCCGGTGGCGGTCTCGGTAGTTGCAGGCGGGTCGGGGGTGGCTGTCGTGATCTCCGACGGAGTCGTCGGGGCAGGCGTGGATTCATCGGGAGCGGTGGTCCCCGCGCTGGAAGAGCCGCCGCACGCCGTGGCGAGCAGCACCAGGGCTATCAGCCCCAGTATCAATCTGGTCCTAAACAAGAAAATCATCCTCCGTAGTGGAGGATGAAGGCTTGGGGGTCGGCCTGTGCCAACGACGTCTACCTTCATCCGAGGCTCATTCGTCACCTCTCCGACAGGCGTCCTGGCTTGCCCTTTGTAGGGACACACAGTTGCGGGACAGCACCGGATTCACACCGGATTTCGCTGCTGGAGCGGTCTATACACGCGGAATCGTAGCAGCGCCATAGTTGCGGTTGCCTTTGCGCCATACTCACAACATGGAACGAAACGTGTTGGGGAGCTCGCTTGAGTTGTGCAGTATCGACCCGGTGACCGGGTGGTTCCGTGACGGGAATTGTCGCACCGATGCCAATGACCGCGGCAGCCACACCATTTGTGCCGTGGTGACAGCGGAGTTCCTGGAGCACCAGGCCAGCATCGGGAATGATCTGATGACAGCGATGCCGCAATACGGTTTTCCTGGTCTTGTTCCCGGCGACCGTTGGTGCGTAACGGCTCGCAACTGGCTACTCGCCCATGAGGCTGGTGTCGCGGCACCGGTGGTGCTTGCCGCCACGCATGAGAGGGTGCTGGAGATCGTTGCTTTGGATGTTCTGAGAGAGCATGCGGTTGATGTTCCCCCCGATGTCAGCGGAATCGAAAGTCCGCCTAGCTAGCGGGGGCGAGTTCCTTGGGAGTTCGCGATGCAAACTCCTCGGCAACGATCCTGCAAATCTCGGGCCCTCACCTACTAATACTTGACGCTGAACCCTGCTGCGTCCGGGTTGGGTGGACATTCGTTGACCTCGCATGAGGTGACCCGTGCCGCCGGAGGTCCTTGCTCGAGGAAAGCGACCAGTCGTCGCACCGCGGTGGGTGGTCCCTGGGCCATCACGCTGACCGTCCCGTCCTGTTGATTGCGGACCCAGCCGTCCAAACCCAGATCTGCCGCAACCCGCTGCGTCGTATAGCGATAGCCGACACCCTGGACTCGACCTGCAACGGCTGCCGTGATCGCCTTTATGTCGTCGATATGCGTCAGTCCTTCCCGAGCATCACTGATTCTAGGGACCGATCCATCGGCGATAATCAGACCACTGTGACAGATCTCCAAACATATCTTGCGACAGTGCTCGACAGCGAAGTCGTTGCGATGGCGCCCCTCGGTGGTGGCGATGTTGCCGACGCCTATCGAGTGATGTTGGCTGATTCAACCCAGGTCTTTGCCAAGACAAAGACTGATGCTCCAGTTGGGTTCTTTGTGACCGAAGCTGCCGGTCTGAGGTGGCTTCGAGAACCTGGGGCGGTGTCGGTACCCAAGGTGATAGCGGTGTCGGACAGACCACCAGCCTTGGTGCTGGAGTGGATTGAGTCGGGCTATCCCAACCAGGGAACGGAAGCCGCCTTTGGCCATTCGCTGGCACGGCTCCACCAGGCCGGTGCCCCCAGCTTTGGCCGGGAGGACCGTCGCAGCACCGGTTCGCGAGGGCTTCCCAATGAACCGTGTGCAACCTGGGCGGAGTTCTATGCGAGCCAACGTCTGTTACCGCTGGCCCGGCTCGCCGCCGATGCCAACGCTCTCCCTGAACAGACAATTCGGCAACTCGAGTCCGTGGCGGCACGGATCGATGACCGATGTGGCCCCGCGGAACTACCGGCACGGCTTCACGGCGACCTATGGGCGGGCAACCGACTCATCGGCGATGGGGGAGTGAGTTGGATCATCGACCCCGCTGTCTTTGGCGGGCATCGTGAGTTCGATCTGTCGATGATGAGACTGTTCGGTGGATACGGGCTGGACTGTTTTGCGGCCTACGAAGAGATAACGCCACTGGCCGACGGTTGGGCTACTCGGATCCCACTCCATCAATTGGCGCCTTTGGTCGTGCATTCGATCAAATTCGGTGGACCGTACGTCAGTGCCACCCAGGAAGCGTTGGCGGCACTGTTGTAGTCTCCGTGCTAGGAAACCCGCAGCTCTGCTAGATTTTCGGCATGTCCAATCTTCGGAGATACCGAGAAGCATCAGGAATGTCCCAGTCCCGGTTGGCGCTGCGAGCCGGGGTAAGCCGGCAGTTGATAGGCGCCGCAGAAGCCGGGAGGAACGTACCCAGGGTCGATGCCGCGATCGCGCTTGCCGACGCGCTTGGGGTTGACGTTGCCCAGCTCTTTGCAGACGAGGCTCCACCGACGGACGTCAAGAGCGGCGGTGTACCACGAGACGGAACGCTGGTACGGGCAGCTCGGGTTGGCGATCGAATAGTCACTGCACCCGTCGAGTCGGCCAGCGGCGGCTGGAGTGTGGCAGATGGCCAAATAGAACATGGCACTCTTGCTCCATTCCGGAGACACGCCGATGGTCTGGTCGTGGCCGGATGTGAACCAGGTCTCGAGGTCATGGCGAGGACGTTGCGCGAGGCGGGCATGGGTGCCATGTGGGTTATGGCGTCGAGTGCGGCTGCCATAGAGGCCTTGACCTCAAGGAGGGTCCACGCCGCAGTGGTCCACGGACCAGCCCTCGGCCGGTACTCGTCAGATCTGGAGGTGACGCGGTTCCAGCTCAGCAACTGGCAAGTTGGTCTTGCCGCGCCCGATGACGCGGCACCCGGGTGGTTCGAGGAAGCCGCTTCGGGGCGGGTACCGGTAGTGCAAAGGGAGCAAGGTGCCGGGGTGCAGAAGGCCTTCGAAGACCTCGCAGGCGGCAACGTTCCCGGCCCGCGGGTTGGTGGCCATCTCGAGGCGGCAGAGCGGGCAGTCCTCACTGGAATTCCGGCGGTCACAATCGAGCCGACCGCCCTTGCCGCAGGAGCTGCCTTCCACCCAATCGATCGACACGAAGTCCAAATATGGATAGCCGACCGATTTATCGACGAGAGCTACGTGACTGAGGCGCTCCACATGATGGTGAGCAGACCCTTCCAGTTGCGGCTGCAGTCAGTGGGCGGCTACGACCTGTCGCAAGTGGGAGCGCTGGTGTCTTGATGAGGCGCGGGGCACTCCTCTGTCTTGTCCTTGTGACGATGGTCAGTGCCTGTGCCGGGGGTACGTCTGATCGTAGGGAGCTGCTGGTTTCTGCAGCGGCCTCGCTGACAGACGCATTCGGAGATATCGAGTCGGCATTCGAGGACGAACATCCTGACGTTGATGTGGTTGTCAATCTTGGTGGAAGCTCCGCTCTACGTGAGCAGATTCTGGCTGGTGCGCCTGTCGACGTGTTTGCGTCGGCCAATGTCGCCAACATGGACAAGGTGATTGCTGGCGACTTAGTCGAATCGGGCCCAACGGCCTTTGCGACGAATCAGCTACAGATTGCAGTTCCTGTAGACAACCCTGGCGGTGTGGTCGGTCTCGCAGACTTTGCCAACCCCGACCTTCTCATCGGTTTGTGCGCCGAAGCGGTGCCGTGTGGTGACTTCGCTCGACAGGCTTTGGAGCTGGCCGCGATCGAAGCCGTGCCCGACACCAACGAACCGGATGTCCGCGCTTTGCTCACCAAGATCGAGGTTGGAGAACTGGATGCGGCGATCGTCTACTCGACAGACGTTGCCGCTCGCCCCAGACTTGTCGTCGGCATCGACATCCCAGCACAGTTCAATGTGATCGCGGAATATCCGATCGCGGTGCTCAACGACGGCGACCATGGAATCGACGGAGCGGCCTTCGTCGGGTTCGTGTTGTCTGCTCAGGGTCAGGCCATTCTCCGCCAACACGGGTTCAGCACACCTTGAGTATCAACCGGAAGCGGCACACGATGAGACCGCCAGCGGCGCTGGTTGCCCTGGCCATGGTTGGGCTGGCCTTCTTTGTCCTTCCCCTAATCGGACTGGCCGCACAGACCCCGTGGTCGAATCTGGGGGAGATATTTCGCAGCGAAATCGTTGGTGAGGCATTGCGTCTCTCTCTGTTGACTTCAACTGGAGCGACGGTGATCGCCTTCATTCTCGGTGTCCCGCTCGCCTGGGTCCTGGCTCGCGTCGACTTCCCTGGCAAGGCGATAGTCAGGGGGCTTGTATTGCTGCCGTTGGTCCTCCCGCCGGTTGTCGGCGGTGCGGCACTGCTGTTTGCGCTGGGTCGGCGTGGCGTCGTTGGTGAGCCACTCCACGACCTGACCGGCTTAGTGCTGCCTTTTTCGACGTGGGGAGTCGTAATCGCCGCCACCTTTGTCGCTATGCCGTTTCTGATCATCACGGTCGAAGGAGCTCTCCACAATCTCGACAAGACGTATGAAGGGGCCGCGGCCACCCTCGGGGCGGGGAGATGGACGGTGCTGCGCCGGGTCACGTTGCCCATGGTTGCGCCTTCACTGATCTCGGGTCTCGTCCTCACCTGGGCTCGGGCCCTAGGAGAGTTCGGCGCAACCGTTACGTTTGCGGGCAACCTGCAAGGAAGAACCCAGACGCTACCGCTTGCCGTCTTCGTTGCGCTTGAGAACGACCGGGACACCGCGGTGGCCCTCAGCTTGGCGATGGTCGCCATCTCGTTGGCTGTGCTGGTGGCCTTGCGGGATCGATGGTGGAGGTCACTGTGAGTGCCGGTCTCGCCGCCAGGTTGATTGTCAGTAGAGGTGCCGGGTTCTCGCTCGATATTGAGCTGACGATCCCTCCTCGCAAGACGGTGGCCTTGCTGGGGCCAAACGGCGCAGGAAAATCGACCGCGGTGGCGGCGGTGGCAGGTCTGTTGCCGCTCGACGACGGTTACGTACGGATCAATGACAGGGTGCTCGACGCACCCGGTCAGCGGCATTTTGTGCCTGCAGATCGCCGCCAAATTGGAGTCGTCTTCCAGGACTATGTGCTCTTTCCCCACCTCTCTGTCGTTGACAACATCGCTTTTGGGCTGCGCAGCCAAGGAGAACACCGGACGGCAGCCAGCAAACGGGCGAGGGTGTGGGTGGATCGACTCGGACTCGAAGGCCTGGAGCGGCGCCGGCCTGGCGATCTGTCCGGGGGGCAGGCGCAACGGGTCGCGCTGGCTCGCGCCTTGATCACAGATCCAGATCTGCTGTTACTCGATGAACCGCTGGCGGCTCTCGATGTCACCACCAGAGCGCAGCTTCGCCGCACTCTTGCGGATCATCTGGACAGCTTTGCCGGGCCCCGACTAGTCATAACTCACGATCCAACCGAAGCGTTCTTGCTCGCCGACGAGATACTTGTAATCGAAGCTGGTGTGATCACACAGATCGGTGCCCCCGACGACATAAGATTGCGACCACGCACCTCGTACATAGCCGATCTGGCAGGGTCCAACCTGGCCAACGGAGTCGCCGTTCGTGGCTCGGTAAATGTCGATGGTCATGCGCTGCGGGTGGCAGACACCGATGCTTCGGGACCAGTACTTGTCACCATCCATCCCCGAGCGATTTCAGTCCATCGCAATAGACCAGAGGGAAGCCCGCGCAACGCCTGGCAAACCACGATTGTCAGGATGGAACACTATGGAGATCGAGTCCGTTTGCAAACTGGGGGGCCTATGGCGCTGACCGTTGAACTCACCCCCGGCGCAGTATCCGATCTGGGGCTGGGAGAGGGCGAGCCGGTATGGGTCTCGGTCAAGGCGACGGAAATCGGTGTCGCCGCCGGCTAGCGCATGCACAGTCCTGTTCCAGGATTGCTCAAGAAATACGTACGGCGACCGAACATACGGGCATGACTTCCTTTAATGGGTCCCTGAAAATCGCGGCCACTGCAGATGTCATCGAAGCAGTATTTGCTGTTGATGAGAGTCGGCTGGTGGTCCATAACGGAGAAGGCCAACTCGGGTCGTGGCCTCTTTCTGAACTAGACGTCGAGCGCCGCGGTGACGGTATTCATCTCGTTCTGGATGGCGAAGTTGTTGTTGTCAGCGTTGCGGATAGCGATAGTTTCATCGAGGAGATTGCACCTCGTCGGCGTAGGGCGAAACACAAGAAGACTCGCCGCCAGAGCAGCGACAAGAGCGCTGCCAGTAGGCCCCAATCCGTTCAGGCTCCGAAAGCTCCCAAAGCCTCAAAAGAGCCGCTAATCAAGCGCGTCGCCCGACTTCAGGAGTTGTTCTTCAAGGAGAACTGGGCTCGCTGGTTGGCGGACAACACGGTCCGATGGTCGATTGCGTCTTTCACCGTGATCGGGTTTGCGTTGCTGGCGCTCTTCGCCACCAACACGCTCGGCATGATCCTTGTGCTGGTTGGCATGGTTGCCTTGATCATCGCGGCACTTGCTGTCAGCGACGACCTCTCTGCCTACAGCTGGATCCCTGGCGAACTCTCCGAGACAGCTCTGGTGGTTGCCGGAGCGGTCTCGATGGCAATAGGCGGCCTTCTGATCTTTATCGGTTGACCTTGAGAAGGGTCAGCACCATAACGCTGGGTTCCAGAGCCTTCACCGCATGCGTCAATCCCGCATCCATGTGAACCCATGACTTTGGCCCGATCTCGCTGAGTTCCCCATCGAGGGAAAGCTCAAACCGGCCGCTCACCACTTGGATGAGGGCTGGTACCCCTGCCGTATGGTCCGTTAGCTCTTGGCCAGTGTCGAAGGCGAATGCCACCAATCGAACGTTGTCATCTTTGTAGAGGACACGACTGAGGGTCCCGTTCTCGGGTATCTCAACCTCCGCAGTGAGGTCGCTGAGCACGGTGCCGGTGATTGGTGTTTCCACGCTACGGCACCAGCAGGATCTTGCCTGCGGTTTGTCGGCTTTCGAGCGCCCGATGAGCTTCGGCAGCATCGTGCATCGGCACCGTTCTGTCGATCCTCAGCTCAATCTCGCCGTTCACGATCCAGCCAAACAGCTGGTCGGCACGCTTCTGCAGGTCTGCGGGCGCTGCGATATACGACCCCATGGTGGGACGGGTCACGTACAGCGAACCCAGTCTGGCCAGCGTACCGAGGTCAAATGGAGGGACGACCCCGCTCGATTGTCCGAATAGCGCCATCAGGCCGCGCGGTTTGAGGAGCATTAGACCTCTTTCAAAGGTATCGAGACCCACTCCGTCGTAGACGACATCGAGTGAACGGTCACCAGCCATCTGTTCGATGGCCTCAACAAAGTCGTCTTCTATGTAGTTGATGACATGGGTAGCGCCTGCTTCGCCGGCAAGTGCGGCCTTCTCCGGCGTCGATACTGTGGTGAACACTTCGGCGCCGGCGCGCCGAGCCATCTGAATGAGCAGCCGTCCGACCCCGCCCGCCCCGGCATGGATGAGGCATCGGTGCCCCGAGCCGAGTTGGAAAGTATCGGTTGCCAGGTAATGAGCGGTGATCCCCTGCAGCATGGTGGCGGCCGCATCGACCAGCGACATCCCGGAACCAACCCGTACCGCTCGTTCTGCCGAAACGAGTACGTTCTCGGCGTAGGAACCGAGCTGGTCAGTCCACGCCACGCGATCGCCTGCTGCGAAGTCTGTAACGCCGGCGCCGACACCCTCAACGATACCGCTGCCTTCGAGGCCGGGAATAAACGGAGTGCCGAGCGGGTAGATGCCACTGCGGTGATAGGTGTCGATGTAGTTCACCCCGGCCGCAACGACTGAAACCAAGAGTTGTCCGTGGCCCGGTTGCGGGGGAGGTAACTCCTCCCATCTCAGTACTTCGGGTCCGCCTGGCTCGTGTACTTGGATTGCATGCATGACTGAACAATAACGACCGGCGGGCAACCGCGCAGCTATTGATATGGTGGCGGTACACCGCCGTATGGAGATGAAATGGCCCTGAATCAAGATGCCTCGCAATGGGTCGCACTGCGCACCCACCGCGATGAGAGTCAACTCGACCTGCGCAGCCTGTTCTCGATGGATCCAGACCGGGCGAGCCGGCTGACCCATCAGGCTGGCGATCTCACGGTGGATCTGTCAAAGCACCTCATTGACACACACACCGTCGACCTGTTGGTTGCCCTTGCCGAGGCATCAGGCCTCTCGGATCGGATCGAAGCGATGTTCGCAGGGGAGCGCATCAACACCACAGAGAATCGACCTGTTCTCCATACCGCGTTGCGTGCCGCCAGAGACGACACCTTTTCGGTCGATGGCAACGATGTTGTTGCAGGTGTTCATGCTGTCCTCGATTCAATGGCAACGTTCTCGGAGCGGGTGCGGTCCGGCGAGTGGAAGGGTCACACTGG
>JASJHC010000154.1:0-2564 GCA_033791245.1 Acidimicrobiia bacterium
CGGGCATTGGGTCTTCGGCCACCCGTGTTGGAGCAGCAACACTTGGCGTCCTGGCGGCAGTCAACGCGGTCGGCGATGTGGTCGGTCTGGACGGGACGTGGATAACCGGGGGCCCCACTCTGCAAACACCTGAGATCGAAGGGTTTCGCGAAAACACGACCCTGGTCGCCGTTGCCACAGACGCCAAGCTGAGTAAGTCCGATCTGCTCCGGCTGGCGGTACGAAGCCACGATGCTCTGGCAGTAACTTTGCGGCCCGCCCACACTCGCTACGACGGCGACATCGTCTTTGCAGTGAGCTGTGGCGAGCAAGATGCTGACCTCGATGTGCTGGGCGAAGCTGCCTTCGGTGCAGTTGCTGCAGCGATCGTCAGTTCAGTTCGCAGCGCCACCACTCTTGCTGGGATACCGGCTGTTGGGCCAGGGGAATGACCGACCTCGCTTCCACCGCAGATAGGGCCCAGCAGCTGACGGTGTTGGGGGCACAGGTCCGTGACTGCACGGTCTGCCGTCTCGCTGAGACAAGGACCAATGTGGTGTTTGGTGCAGGCAACCCCAATGCCGACGTCATATTTGTCGGCGAGGGTCCAGGCCAGCAGGAAGATGAACAGGGGCTACCTTTTGTTGGCCGCTCTGGCCAACTGCTTGAGAAGCTCCTTGGCGAGATCGGACTCAGCCGGGACGATGTGTTCATAACCAACGTGGTCAAGTGCCGGCCCCCCAAGAACCGTGACCCCCGTCCCGATGAGATCGATGCTTGCAAGGGCTACCTGCTGGAACAGCTCGAGCTGATCCAGCCCAAGGTGGCCGTGGCACTCGGCAATTTCTCGTCAAAGCTCTTGCTGCGCACCGACACCGGAATCACCAAGCTGCGTGGTCAAGCATACGAATGGTGGGGTCGTCTTCTGGTCCCGACATTCCATCCGGCAGCGGCGTTGCGGGGGAACCCCAGGGTTCTTGCGGACATGCGGGACGATTTTCAGACAATTCAGTCGATCATCGAAGGTAAGCTCCAGAGGCGCCCACCGGAGCCATCCGCTGAAGCGGAAGAGCCAGATGAGGCTCCCGACCCCGAGCAACTGGATTTGTTCCCCAACTGATGATCGAGATCGCAACCAGCTCACCTGCCGCAACGCTTGCTTTGGGGCGCCACCTTGCCTCCTTGCTGCGGGCTGGGGATGTAGTGCTGCTCGCCGGACAGCTCGGTGCAGGAAAGACGCTGTTTGCCGGTGGTGTCGGCGAGGGCCTTGGGGTTGAAGAACAACTCACCAGCCCTTCGTTCATTCTGGCCCGTACTCACGAGGGGTTTCTGCCTGTGGTGCATGCTGATGTCTATCGCCTTGGAACCAGCGCTGAGTTCGAGGATCTTGATCTGCCAGAGCAGGCACGCGACGGAGTACTTCTCGTGGAGTGGGGTGACGTGGTTGCCCACGGCGTCCCTGCTGATCACTTGATGGTCGAGATCGAGATTTCTGGTGAGTCGGAACGACTGTTCCGGTTCCTGCCATCGGGTACCTGGGCTGAGAGACCGCTTGGAGAGTTGACACTGTGAAGATTCTGGCCATTGATACCGCAACCAGTGCCTCCTCAATTGCGCTCGGTGATGAAGACCAGTTGGCAGCCATGTCGTTGCGGGTCGACCGGCGCGGCCATGGTGGCTTCCTGGTCCCCGCGATCGACTTTGCGTTCGAAACGGCTGGGTGGAAGCCGAGCGATATCGAGGTCATCGCTGTTGACATCGGCCCGGGACTATTCACCGGGATCCGGGCCGGCATCTCGACCGCCCAGGCCATTGCCGCCGCTATCGGTGCCCCGATTGTGACCGTCAGTTCGTTGACGGCCTTGGCGGTCCGGGCCGCAACCGGCCGGCGCCGCATCTGGCCCGTCGTGGACCTTCGCCGCGACCAGTACGCCACGCAACCGTTTCAGCCTGTCCCCGGCGGGGTGGCACCTGACGGTGCCGCCGAGATCGTTACCGCCGAAGGTCTGCACAATCTCCTCGATAGTGATGCTGAGGAGACCCTGATGGTCGGAGACGTCGACGGACTGCCCCCCAGCACTTTGCGCGGGCTGCACCGGGTCAAGAGGGGGCGTCCTCGCTATCCGTCGGCAGACGTGCTGCTCGAGATCGCCGCCATGCACGCTCGCAATGGCAACTTCGTCATGCCCGAGGATGTCCGCCCTCTCTACATGCGGGAACCGGATGCCCAGATCAATTGGAGCGACTTCCGCGACGACGGCGTGTGGCCGGGGGCGGACGCATGATGACGCTGCCTGCCGCTGTCGAATTCCGCACCGTGGCTCTTGCCGACATCCCAACGGTGGTCGCTCTGGAGCGAGAAACCTACCCGCAACCGTGGTCGGAGGGGATCTTCACCGATGAGCTAAGTCGTGATGACCGTGCCTACATCTTGGCCGAAGTCGACGGTGCGATGGTCGGCTTTGGTGGCTTGATGTTCGTTGAGCAGGATGCCCACGTAACGACGCTGGCGGTGAAAGCCGATGTGCGCAAGGCCGGGCTCGGGACCCGTCTGATGCTGCGGCTAATCGCCGCTGGCCTGGAGC
>JASJHC010000155.1:0-8257 GCA_033791245.1 Acidimicrobiia bacterium
CAGGCTCCAGCGACGAAGACAGCACAGTTGTATACGAGCAAGCGGGTGCGGTGGCCGACTATGAGTTCGCAGTTGCCACGATGTCGGATGTCGAATTCGACGATGGCCTCAGCCAAGCTATCTAGTCACCGCTGAGTCCCGATTTCGGCTATCAAGCGGCCGCCAGATCTGCCGATAGCAAACGGGTGAGCGAAGAACGAAGCCAGTTCGCCCAGCGAATCGATGAACGGAAGTTCAGCCCGAGCCGTAAGGGGTATGACAAGCGCGAGGTACAGGACTACCTGGAGGACCTCGAGCAGGCTTTCCGCGAGTTAGAAGGCCATGCCAGTCGCGCTTCGCAGCGGGTCGGCGACCTCGAACGAGATCTCTCTAAGACCAAGGCAACCGAGCGGGTATCTGTAGATAACGCAATGATGGCGGTCTTTGACGCCAAGGATCGGATCCTCGACAGGGCGAGACGTCGTGCCGACGAGATCGAAGAAGAGGCTCATGGCGAAGCAGGTCGAATCCGTGAATCGGCCCTGACCGAAGCAGGCGGAGCTGACGGCTCCGCAGCCGGAGAGATCGCCGCCGCTCGAGTCCAGGCCGACGAGATCGTTGCAGCAGCACGACGCGAAGCCGACCGACTGCGCAGTGATGCGACTAGTGATGTAACGCAAGATCTCGAAGCAGAGATGGCCGCTCTCGCCGCACAGGTACGAAGGGCCCACGATGACACTGCCGCGGTGAAGACTGACCTCGACGCCGCCCGCCAACACATCGTCGAGCTTGAGACAGCTGCCGCGGACGGGTCTTCAGAGGATCTCGAACAGCGATTCGCCGAACTCGCCGAACATCTCCATGCAACCAAAGCTGATGTCGCACGGCTTCAAGAGGATCTAGACGAGCGAGACAAGCAAGTGGCTGCGCTCAATGAAGCGGTAGCTGCAGCAGAACAGGCGTTGGATCAGAGCAAGTCGTATGTGGCCAAGGCGGACGCAGCCCTAGAGGCGAAGGATGCCGAGACCGATGTGGCGACGCAGGCAAGGGATGCCGAGACCCAAGCCGCTTTGGAGGCGAAGGATGTCGCGGTCGAGCAGCTTCGACAGGACCTAGCGGCCGCCCACACAGAATCAGAGGCTTTGCGTTCCAGCCAGGACGATGCTCAGCTCGCGGCGAGCCGCGTTCAGGAGTTCGAGGCTGCGCTTGAGGCGAAAGACCACGAGATCGTCAGCCTTCACGCTGCGGCGGACCAGAGCGAAACCACACATGGGTCACTCCAAGGTGAGCTCACCGACGTCCGTCAGCAACTCGACACCGCACAGCAGGAAGCCGACGCTTCCAGAGCAGAGCTCGAGAAACTGCGAGAGCACGGCGAAAAGGCCCAGGCTACCGACGAGGCACTGGCAGCCGTACAGACCGAGCTGGCAGATCAGCGGCAGCAGGCGGAGGCCCTCGAGTTCGTCCAACGCATGAGCACCGTTCAAGCCAGTCTCGCCGATACGTTTGGCAGACAAGAAACTGCCGCGATGATTGCTGAGATCGGGCGGAGTCGAAATGGGCAGCAGCTCGAAGACGTGCAGACCAAGATCCAAGAGGGCGAGTCGAGTCTGGCTGAAGCGCACGAGAAGATCGCTTCGCTCGAAGCTCAGCTTGGCGAGGTCGGGGAAGGCACCGCCGACCTCGATAGTGCCAAGCAGCAAGCGGAGGCCATTTTGGCTGCGGCCCGTGAGGAAGCCGAAGCCATCGAGTCGGAAGCCGAAGAGGAGGCCGAACAAAGGGCGGCGAAAGTCATCGCTTCGGCTCGTGATGAAGCAGACCAGGTGCGTCAGACCGTAGCGACTCTCACCGGCCAGGCTGAGGACGCAAGGTCTGCGGCGCTTCGCTCGAAGCTCGAAGCGGAGGACCTGGCGGAAACACAGCGATCGATCGGTGATGCTCGTGAAGACATCGTCGCCAGCGCCAAGACTCGGGCCGAGGAACTAGAGCAAGAAGCACAGCGAGTTGTTGCCGATGCCAAAGCGGAGGCGGAACAAGCGATTGCTGCCGCAAAGAGCGAGGCAGTCCAGACCAAGGCCGACACTGAAGAACAGGCTCAGGCGATCATTGCTGCGGCAGAGAACAAGGCTGAAGAGCTGCTTGCCGAAGCTGAGGTGAACGCGGCAGCGCGGCTGCAGGCCGAAGCGGAGGTTGTCGACTCCGGTGATGATCTGGCAGCGCTGCTTGCCGAAGCTGAGCAAGAAGTGGCCATCTCCGAAGAGCTGCGTCGCCAGCGCGAGGAGATCATCCAGCGGGAACAGGACCTGGCTGATCGAGAACGGTCCTTTGCCGCAAAACATGAAGACGCAGCCATGTCGTTGACGTCGGCGCGAGGCGGCGCCGTGGAGACCATGGTCTCCACTGAGACAGTAGAACCGGCAGTGGACCCAGAACCGGTAATGGACCTCGAATCCGTCGATGTGTCGCCCGCTGAGGACTCTGCCGATGATTCGGACGACCCCGCAGACCGCCTGAGTGCCCTGCTCGAACAAGTGGCTCCCACTGCCAGCAGTACTGAGCTCACACAGGATGAGCCGGTAGACCTCGACCGTCTTAGCCAAGACCTTGATGACCAGCCGCGGACTCGGATGGCATGGCCAACACCAGTTGACAGGGACGACTCAGCCGCTCGACCGACGGCCGACGATGCTGCCCAAGATGATGATGACGCTGACGACCCCACCGATGACGATGCCGACCCCGATCCCGATGACGCACCTCGGGAGAGCCGCTATCGCACCCGCTCCGCCCAGCTGCCCCGCCTTGGTGATCAAGCCAAGTCGAACATGACCACGATGGCGAATCTTCGCAAGAAGAGCCGCGGCGTCAACAATTAGATGTCGCCTTGAGGTTGCGGCGTAATATTGCGCCGTGATCGTTGTAACCCGCAGACCACCCGGTGATGCCCTACGTCTCCTCAGAGACGTGAGCCGGGTGGAATTATGGCCCGCCGACAGCATCATTCCCCGCGACGAGCTACTGGCTCGGGTTGGCGATGCGGCAGCTCTCTATTGCATGCTCACCGACCGCGTAGATCGAGAACTGCTGGATGCAGCACCCAATCTCCGGGTTATCTCCAACATGGCAGTCGGCGTCGACAACGTCGACCTAGTCGCCTGCACCGAGAGGGGAATTCCGGTGGGGCACACCCCAGGAGTTCTCACCGAAGCAACGGCCGATCTTGCATTTGCTCTTTTGCTGGCGGCGGCCCGTCGTGTTAGCGAGGGCATCAGTCATGTCCGATCCGACTCGTGGGGGGAGTGGCAGCCGAACCTTCTTCTCGGCCAGGATGTGCACTCGTCGGTCATTGGAATCGTAGGAATGGGCCGCATCGGTGCTGCCATCGCCAGGCGCGCCGCCGGTTTCGGAATGTCGATTATCTATGCAAATCCGAGTGCCAGGCCTGAGGTCGAGAACGAGCTTGGCGCGATCCGCCACGATCTATCCGGGTTGCTGGCTCAGGCCGATCACGTGGTGGTGGCTGCAGCATCGAGTGCAGCCACCTATCACCTCATCGATAGCCAGTCACTACGGCTGATGAAGCCAACCGCCACCTTGGTGAACATCGCTCGTGGTCCTCTGGTCGATACCGATGCGCTGGTGCAGGCGTTGCGCGGTGGCACCATTGCTGCCGCCGGTCTCGATGTAACCGACCCCGAACCACTTCGTGCCGATCATCCGCTGGCACAGCTACCGAACTGTGTGATCACTCCCCACCTGGGCAGTGCCTCTGCGCGCACCAGGGCGGATATGGCAGACCTGGCTGCTCGAAACCTGATTCTCGGTTTGGCCGGCAAGGGTCTCGAGGCGTGTGCCAACCCGGCGGTCTACGACTCTTAGGAGGATGTTGAACATCGCCTGTTCCGGCTCAAGAGAGCGGCGACGAGCCTGCACGGCGATCGTCCAACCCCCTCCTTAGGAGGTCGGGGCCAGGGTGCCGGCAAAGACCTGCCAGGCAAGCAGCGACTTGGCGATAAGGCTGAGCACGATGTAGGCACGCTCGCCATATAGGTAGTCCTTCCACTTGCCCACCTGCCGGTATTGGAGAACCATGTTGATCGCAAATGTATTGAAGAACACAAAGAGCGACACGAAGATCCCATAGACGAATGCCGGTGGTGATCCGTCGGTTGACGGACTCCACAGGTACAAGGCGATGACGATCCACGGGACCGCCCCGGCGAGAACACCAAACCAATAGGACATCCAGTTCGGCCGCCCAGGCTGCTCGTAATGTTCCATGAGCAGGCCAAAGAGAATCATCATCGCATTGACTGCAAAGATTGATCCGAGCGCAGCGACGTCGGAGATACCAGGCAACATGGCGATCAACACGACCATGACCGATGAGCTTGCCGAGTATTCAATCCAGCGGGCGTAGTTGCGCCCCTTCTTAAGATTGCGGACGTACCACGGGTAGATGCCGGGTGACGAGATCAGCCAGTGGGCGATAGCCGACATGAAGATGAAAGCGGCCACTCCCCATGCAATGCGTACCTCAAAGAGCTCGTACAGAATTGCGTCCGATTCGCCGGGAGGGCCATTAAGGAACGTCGCCGTCACCGGCAGCGCAAACTCGTTGGCTAGCGCCAATATGGCGATACCTTGGACGGCATGGAACAGGCCCATGACGATGTTGAAACGTCGCAGTCTTGCGAACTTTGATGTGTCTGAAGTC
The DNA here is from genome assembly GCA_033791245.1 of Acidimicrobiia bacterium. Lineage (GTDB taxonomy): Bacteria > Actinomycetota > Acidimicrobiia > Spongiisociales > UBA5794 > JAAETI01. The sequence continues at coordinate 4,697 of JASJHC010000155.1, forward strand.
GACATTGTCCTCACCCAAATTTGGAGCTAGTTGCTGTGTGTTCGGAGCCAACATACAAACCGGTTGGATATGTTGCCCAGAAATCATGCAAGTCGCGTCGATTGGGCAAGGCACGCCGCGCCGGACCGACACATCTTATTGGCGTGTAAGGTCCGGGGCTGCCAACCCAACGGTGGTCGAAGAAGTATGGCGGAGTCCACGGAATCACTGACCGAATCGACAGGGTTCGACTATGTGTTCTTTGACTGCGACAGCACGCTGAGCTCGATCGAAGGCATCGACGAACTGGCTCGCATGAAGGGCAAGTTCAACGAGGTCAAGGCTCTGACCGATGCAGCTATGGATGGCGAGGTCTATCTGGACAGCGTGTATGACCGCCGTCTCGAGATGTTGGCTCCTACTCACGAGGAAGTCGTCAGAATCGACGACCTCTATCGAAAAACAATGGTCCGGCACGCCGATGTTGTCATCGCGGCTCTGCAGTTTGCCGGCAAAGAGGTCTTCATCGTTTCCGGGGGACTCCTCGCCGCGGTCCGCCCGTTCGGTCGGTGGCTAGGCGTTCCCCACGACCACATCCGAGCGGTCACCCTTGAGTATGACGAGCTGTCGGGGGACTGGTGGGACTACCTGCAGGATCAGTGGGACCAACGTACTGACGTTGAGTACAAGGATTCCGAGGAAACGCCGCTTGTTCATTCCGAGGGCAAGTCACACGTTGTCGAAGAGATGTTGGGCGACCGACGGGGCCAATCACTGCTGATCGGCGACGGGGTCAGCGACCTAGCTGCCAGCGATGTCGTCGACCTCTTTGTCGGGTTCACTGGAGTCGTCGCCCGGCCTCATGTTGTGGCTGAGTCTGAGGTGTTGGTCACCGGAGACTCGCTGGCTCCGGTGCTGGGATTGGCCCTTACCGAATCGGAGCAGAACGCCCTTTCGGGTAGCGTATATGGACACGTATTGGAGGAGAGCCTGGCCCGGTCCCAGGCCGGCGAGGTGCTCGTCCGGAAAGGCTAATTCGATGGCGTTCCGACTACTCGTGACCGATGATCTCTCTGCCGAAGCAGTTGAGCTGCTCCAATCCCAAGCCGACATCGATTTTGATGTGATCAAGGGACTCAGCCCCGAACAGCTGGCTGAAACCATCCCCGGCTACCACGGCCTCATGGTCCGCAGCAGCGCCAAGGCCACCGCAGAGGTAATTGCGGCTGCGGACGAGCTTCAGGTGATTGGCCGGGCGGGAGTCGGGGTCGACAATATCGACCTGAAGGCCGCCAGCGAGCGCGGAATTATCGTCATGAACACCCCTGGGGCGAATACGGTCGCCACCGCAGAGCACACCATGGCGTTGATGTTGGGCATGTGTCGTCACATCCCACAAGCAGTGGCCAGCCTCAGCTCCGGCAAGTGGGAAAGAAAGCTGTTCAAAGGGATCGAACTACGTGGCAAGACCCTGGGAATCATCGGTCTGGGCCGTATTGGAAGACGGGTTGCACGGCGCAGCCGAGCATTCGGAATGGAAGTTATCTGCTTCGATCCATATCTGAGCGATGATCGCGCCCACGAGATGCACATCGAAAGGGTTGGGTACGACGAGCTGCTGGAACGCTCCGATTTCATAACCCTTCATGCTGCCCTCACTCCCAACACACGGGGACTCATCGGCAAGGAATCCCTCGCCAAGATGAAGCCGGGAGTGCGCATCGTCAATGCGGCTCGCGGTGGGCTTATCGACGAGGGCGCACTGATCGAGGCGCTGCGCAGCGGGCACGTTGCCGGTGCGGCGCTTGACGTGCTGACCAAGGAACCGCCCGATTTTGACAACCCGCTGCTGCACATGCCCAACGTCGTGGTCACCCCACATCTGGCTGCCAGCACCCAAGAAGCGCAGCGCGAAGTTGGCATCCAAATTGTCAACCAGGTGGTTGATGCTTTGCATGGCGTCGACTTCCGCAATGCCGTGAACATGCCGGTAGTGGACAAGCATGTGCTCAAGGAACTCCGGCCCTACCTGAGCATGGCGGAACGTTTGGGCAGCCTACAGACGCAGTTGGCCGAGGATGCGATTACCAAGGTCGAGGTGTCGATTGAGGGCGAGGTAATCAACGACTACATCAAGCCGATCACCGTGGCCATCCTCAAGGGCATCCTCGAACCGGTGCCAACGGGGTCTGTGAACTACGTCAACGCACCCCATGTCGCTATGGAGCGGGGGATCGTGGTGGCGCAGACGACAGGGCTGCACACAACTGACTATCCCAACATCATCTCGTGCCGCGTCGAGTGGGACGGGGGGCGGCGTACCGCTGCTGTCTCGCTGTTCAGCCATGAAGAGCCAAGGATTGTGGACGTCGACGGCCTGCGGATCGATGTGATTCCCGAAGGGACGATCCTGGTCACGGTGAGCCATGACGAACCGGGCTTCATCGGCAAGGTTGGGACGATGCTCGGGGAACTCGGTATCAACATCGCTACCTGGCGCACCGGACGGTCCGAGCCCGGTGGCCATGCGGTGTCGTTTATCAGCGTGGACTCTGATGTCCCGGACGAGACGATTGCGCAGCTATCCAAGACCGACCCAATCGAGCGAATCACCAAGGTCCGTCTGTAGCGCGTGGGTGCGATGAAAGTCGCCAACAGAGCAGACATCCCTCCGTTCTACGTGATGGAGGTGATGAAGGCTGCCGCCGCAAGAGAGCGCACCACAGGGTCGGTTCTCCACCTAGAGGTGGGACAGCCGAGTACTGCCGCACCGAGTGCGGTGCGGGCTGCCGCGCATGCCGCTCTCGATGCGGATCGACTTGGCTACACGGGTGCCACTGGACTTCCGAGTCTCCGCGAGCGGATCGCCACCCACTACGCCCAGCGTTACGGGGTGGAGGTTGCGGCGGATCGTGTGATCGTGACCATGGGCGCCTCCGGTGGGTTTGTTCTGGGCTTTCTCGCCGCATTTGATGCGGGGGATCGGGTTGCGGTAACCCAGCCTGGATACCCGTGTTATCGCAATACCCTGGAGGCATTCGGGGTGGAGGCGGTAGCAGTCCCGGTAGGGCCGGAGACACGGTTCGTGCCCACCAGCCAGTTGCTCGAGCGGGCCGGCGAGCTTGATGGTCTGATGCTTGCCAGCCCGGCCAACCCTACGGGCACTGCGTTGAACAGCGACGAGATGGCTGATATTGCCGGCTATTGCAGGTCCAACGGTATTCGGTTGATCGCAGATGAGATCTACCACGGCATCGAATATGGGGGTCCGGTGCCTACCGCCCTCACCGTTGAGCCAGAAGCCATTGTCCTGCAAAGCTTTTCGAAGTATTTCTCGATGACGGGATGGCGGCTGGGGTGGATGATTGTGCCCGAGGAGCTGGTGCGTCCGATCGAACGGCTCGCACAGAACCTGTTCATTTCTCCGCCTACGTTGTCGCAACTGGCGGCCATCGCCGCTTTCGATGCTGCCGATGAGCTCGATGGCAACGTTGCCCGCTATGCGGCGAATCGTCAGGTGCTGCTTGACGGCCTTGGCTCGATCGGTCTCGATCACTACGCATCACCCGACGGTGCGTTCTA
>JASJHC010000156.1:0-8653 GCA_033791245.1 Acidimicrobiia bacterium
TGAAACTGGCAGTGTTCGACACACACCTAGGAGGGCGTTGGCCCTGGAACTAGCCGTTTGGCGAGTTCCCCTAGTCCCAATAGGGGATAGTCCCGGTTACCCACAACGCCGCCAGCGACGACGATGGCCACATGAGCCACCTACAAGCAACCGCACGCAAACCCTTGCACTCGCAACCGTGGGTCACCGCGGTCTGCGCACTCGTGGGAGTGTTGAGCGTCATCATCGGTGCCGGCATCGTCCTACTAACCGCAGCACTCGGTCACTGTTCCGCCTTTGGCGGGTCGTGTCCTGGAGATCCGGGGTTGGACTGGGATGTCTTCACAGGAGTGGCAATGGGTACTGCACTAGCAGTCGGCGCGCCAATGTTCGTCCGCCGACCCAGCCGTCACCGCTTCCTCACCTCGGCGTTGGTCGCACTGGTCAGCGGCGGTCTGGTTGGACTCGTCATGGCCGCGTAAGCAGATCTAGGAAGATGTCGAATAGCGCCAGTTCCAGCTCGTCGGCTGCCCTCCGGGCAGCGTGCGACTTCGGCTGCGCCGAACACGAGGCCGACACCCTCCTTCAAGCGACGAAGGTCTCGCCGTCGGATTGTTGGATCAGCAGTGCCGCCACCAGGCTCGGCCGTGTTGGCCATGACTCCAGGGCCCCTCGTACCTGGGCATTTGCGGCGGCGGCCCGCACTCCCCAACCGATGTCACTCGGCGCCGAGATCACAAGCCCAAGCTCCGCCCGCGGAATCAGTACCGCACCCTCGAGATCAAACCCATCTACTTCGATGACTGCCAAGCCGAGCTGCTCGCATCTATCGACAATCTCCATGCAAGTGTCGCGGGAGAAGAACCCCTCGCCGTCTTCAGCACGGAACACAACCCTGGCGTCGAAGTCTGCGGTTAGGGCCCGGGTGGCCGGATCCTCCTCGTCCCATTCACACTCTGGAACACCCTCGTTGAATGCCTGCAAGTAGTCGCCGGACTCCTCGTCTTCGAGTTGGTCCAACGGGGTAACGATCCGCGCCGCAAGATCGAGGACTCGCATTAGATCCCCCATCTCGATGTCGTGGACGTCGCCGGCGCCATCGGGGTAGATCTGGACGATCGCTTCTTCACCGTCCCAGAAGACCATCCCTACAAACTCGTCTTCGCGCCACAGCTCGACGACGGGTTCATCAAACTCAGGCCGGTCGGTTTCAACGATACGTAATGGGAGCATGACTAGGACGTTACTTGATGCGAGCGCCGACGCCCGAGACCGCATCAGTCTCGGCCCGAGTCCGGGCGGCGCGGGCCTTCGAGTAGTGCACAATGAGGATCCCAGCAAGGACGACTACCGACCCGAAGATGCGACCGACGGTGAGGGACTCGCCGAGGATCAAGAAAGCAAAGATCGGAACCTCGATGGTCTGTGCCGAAGCAATTGTGCCCGCATGGAGAGCGTTGAGAGTCCGCATTGCATGGTGCCAAAGCGTGAAGGCGAGGGCGGTGTTCACAACACCCAGGAGCAGGATCAGGAGGATCTCGTTGCGACCGAGGTTGGGGAGGGGTTCGACAATCATTGCCACTATGAATAGACCAACACTGCCCAACGTCATCGGAATAACGGTTGCATCAAGGGCTGTGATCTGTCGGCCCCGCATCACCATCCGCTGCAGAAGATTGGAGCCACCGATGCCCATGGCAGCCACCGCAGCAAGGAGGACTCCTAGTGCCTCATCACCGTGCGGAAGCGCGGGATAGAAGATGAAGATGCCGGCCACAACAACCGCGACACCAAGCCATTCCCACCGCGACGTCGCTTCCTTCAGAACGACGCCCGCGAGGAGGGCCAGAACCAGGGGGATCCCCGCCTGGAACACGAAGTTGAATGTGACCGCTTCGACCAAATCCAGCGAAATGAACTGAGCCGCGGGGACGATCCCGTAAAGCAGGATCCCCAACGCAACCAGCAAGCGCCACATCGAAGCCGGGATTTTGTATTCGGTGGATCGCACCGTGACCATCCGCCACACCAACAGAGTGAACGCGCCGACGACATAGCGCAACGACGCAAACGTAAGACGCGGAATGTCTTCGAGGCCGATCTTGACCAGGATGATCGCCAGTGCCCACAGCAGCGACGCCGCCACGGCATAGCCAACGGCTTTGGTGACGGAAGCGTCCCGGGCTCCGGTCATACCGTGACGGCGGACTCGGTAAGCGCAGCGTCGATACGACGGACTACCTCGGCAGCATCCTCCGGCCGATTGACATAATCAAGCTCGGATGTATCAATCGTCACGAGCGGGGACCGCGACTGGGTTAGCGCCCATTGCTCGTACCGGTCATATACCGCTCTGAGGAAGGGCAGATTCATCTCGGACTCGCCGTCCCGATCGCGCGCTTTGATCCGCGCCACGGTGACGTCAAATGGCGCAGCCAGATTGACCACCAAGTCAGGGACCGGTGTTCCCTCAAGCAGCGCCTGGTAGATCGAATCCAGCGTTGCGAGGTCGTTATCGTCGTATGCGTCCAGATCACGATATGCGCGCATGAACACCTCGCCGTCCTCACAGATGCTGCGCTCCTGGACAATCGGACCGGTCATGTCCTTGGCTGACTGATGATGCAATGCACGTTGTCCGAAGTAGAACGAAAGCATCCGGAAAGCCAAGTCGGAGAGGTTCGAATAGACATCCGAGAGATACGGGTTCTCGTTAATCGGTTCCGGCAGGACGGTCCAGTCTCCGACTCGACCCATCAGATCTACCAACGCGGTTTTGCCGACGCCAAGCGGGCCGGATACGACAACATACGGGTTCTCGACCTGGCGAAGATCGACCGTAATCTCACTCCCCCGCAGGTCGATCACAGTGCGCTCTTCAGCCAGCAGCTCGCGCAGCTCATGGAGATCGGCTGCGATCCGATAGTCGACGACCCCATCGATCATGAGGTTATTGCCACCGGGTTCGACAGTGCGGAAATCGGTCTTCAACCCGATGCAGCGTTTGTTACGGCCGAAAGCAATACCAGCCTCGATGCATGCGCCCTCATCTGGGACTCGTCCGTCAAGCAGAAAGATGAGCACATCGGCTTCATCGACGGATCGAAGGTTCTGCTCGAAGATGAAGTGCCGGGCTTCAGCCTGACTCATCCCTTGATCCATGTAGTCCTCGATAAAACCTGCATCTTCTTGAGGGAACCAAGTGTCGTAGCCAAGCTCGTCTAGGACTGCCTTGGCTTCAAGGTTGAAGGCCCGTTCGGCCTGGTTGAAGAGACCAGCGGCGTAATACGCCCGGGGACGTCGATTCGCTTCCATATGTTCACCACTCCTGTTGGCCCGCACTAGCCCAAGCAGATTCCAGACTGTAGCCAATAATGCGTCACATACCGAGTCAGGGCTGTTCAAGGTCTCCCATCGGTGGTCGCGGCGTCGCTCAGCCTGGATCTGGGGGCGTCGTCCGGTGGTTATTGTGGTTCCATGGCCATCGAGATTCTGCTGCTTCTGGCACTCCCTGCCTCAGGGAAGTCCGAGCTGCGCCGCTATATGGAGACCCTCGATCCTGCGGCGGCGCGGGATGATCTGCGTATGGGGCCGACCGTTCAACTCGACGACTACCCGTACGTACACATGATGAGGCGTATCGCCGAAGAGGTTCGCCAGGCAGGCGACAGCCCGGTGTTCTTTGCCTCAAACGATGAGCCGTTCCTCGACGCTGGCGACTGGGGCACGCTTATGCATCTCCTCAACTTTGACTATGCAGAGCTCGCCTCGCCTCCGGCCGATCTAGACACCGGCGCTGCTGCACCGTGGCTATTTGCACGACTAGATCGAGCTCGGGAACTGGCCGGCTTGCCGCCGGCCATTGAGCCTCTGGGTGCGATGACAAAAAAGCGGCTCCTCGGTGCTCTGGAACACGAAGCGCGTGAAGTGTTCGACGACAAGAGGGCGATGATTCCAGCAGAGCTGGAGGGCAAGACCATTGTCATTGAGTTTGCAAGGGGCGGTCCTGAAGGCTCTGCGCTGCCGCTACCGGCTCCGTATGGCTATCAACACGCCCTGTCACTACTCGACGATGAGATCCTCGAGAGCGCCACCATCTTGTATGTGTGGGTGGAACCAGAAGAGAGCAGACGCAAGAACGAGGAACGGGCCGTTCGGGGACGAGACGGTGACGCCTCGATCTTGCACCACGGAGTCCCTGAGGCTGTGATGAGGAACGACTACGGAACCGACGACCTCATGTGGATGCTTTCCCAAGGTGGAGGCAGTTTTATCTTCATCGAAAAGGGTGACGTCCGGTTTGGCATACCGACCGGAGTGTTCGACAACAGGGCCGACCTGACGTCGTTCCTGCGTGCCGACCCGGCGGACTGGTCGCAGTTTGAGATCCGCCAGCTGCACCGAGAATTGGTGAACGCAACTGCCGGCGTGCGTACCTGAGAGCTAGCTCTCGACCGATACTCCACGCCAGAACGCCACATGGTCCTTGATGTCGGCTGCAGCCGGTTTGGGATCCGGGTAGTACCAGGCGGCACCGGAATTGACCTCGCCGTCAACGACTACGTCGAAGTAGCTGGCCTTCCCTTTCCAAGGGCACCGGGTGTGTTTGGGATTGTCGGCAAAGTGATCGCTCACAATGCTATCCCGCGGAAAATAGTGATTTCCTTCGACGACGACCGTCTTGTCGCTTTCAGCGATGACAATGCCGTTCCATGTTGCTCTAGCCATTTGATGCTCCCTGGTCCGACCTACGGTGCTGTAACGGCGAAAGCAGTGTGTTTCATTCCACAAAAATGGGACCCTGCGATCGCAGGGTCCCATTCGTGGATAGGTGGTGCTACTTGTTGAGGGCGTCGCGGATCTCGGTGAGGAGCTTGATGTCGTCCGACGGCTCGGCGGCGACCTCTTCTTCACCGGCAGCAACACGGGCCTGATATCCCGTGTAAGGCTTCACGACAAAGAAGAACACGCCTGCAGCCACTGCCGCAAACTTCACCAGGGCGGTGATAAACGAACCGTAGAACACAATTGAGTTGTTGATCTCGAAGTTAAGGTTGTCAAATGTCGGTTCACCAAAGATGATGCCGACGATTGGCATCACGATGTTGTCGACCAATGAGCCGACGAGCGCCCCGAATGCCGCCGCCATGACAAATGCCACGGCCAACCCGATGATCCCTCCGCCGAATGCGAAGTCCTTGAACTCCTGTACGAGCTTCTTCAATTCCCACTCCTTCTATTGGTCATTCCAAATGTACTCGGGGTTATGACCCAGAACCTAACTGGAAGGTTTCAACAGATCTCGGAAATCTTCTGGTTTTAGAGAATCCAGGGCAGGACACGGGAGGGCACCCGGTCGCGATACAACCCGTATTCGGGGAAGCGTTCGGTGAGCAACTGCTCCTCATGGTGGGTCTTTGCATAGAAGAACGGGACCAGCGACAACGAAAGCAACAGCGCAGCAACGTTGCCGCCCTTTATGGAAAGACCAACAAAACCGATGATGACAGCGCTGTATATCGGGTGCCGCACGATCGCAAAAGGTCCCGTCTCAAACAAGACCGCACCATCTACCGGGGCGGGCATGGCGGTGATCTTGCGGCGGATCAACCAGGCAGCGCTCCCGCCCAACACCGCGGCGACACCAACAGCTACCCAGCCCAGTATCTGCAGCGAGACAACGGGGTCCCGGTTCCACCGCAGGGCAAACAGAATCAGGCCAAACAGGACAAACTGGGCTACAACCCACCATCCGCCACGTTTGTGGAAGTCTTCGCCGAACTTGATAGTCATACACTTAGATTTCTTGATTAGATGTGGTAGTATCCGGTCATAGACATCAACATCCCCCGAGGAATCATTCTTCCATGGATATCAACACCCTGACCCAGAAATCGCAACAGGCTGTACTTGCCGCCCGGCAAAGCGCCGAGACCCACAACCACCAAAGCGTCCAACCCTTCCACCTGTTGGACGGTTTGGTCGGCCAAACTGACACGATCCTATACCCGCTGCTGGGACACCTGGACATCAACCCAGCAACCCTACGCAGCGCCATCGACCACGGCCTCGCCGCAGTCCCCCAGGTCTACGGCGATGCGGGAGAGATTGTCTTCGCCCCGGCATCGCTGACCGTCCTCAACACGGCAGAGTCAATCAAGACCGGAATGGATGACCAATACGTCTCGATCGAGCATCTGCTGCTTGCCCTTGCCACCGCCGCCGACCCGGCTGGCGACGCGATGCGCAAGACGGGGCTGACCAGCGACACCATCATGGGTGCGCTGGAGACCGTGCGTGGTTCGCAACGGGTTACCAGCCAGAACCCAGAGGACACCCTCGACCCCCTCGAGAAGTTTGGGCGTGATCTGGTCAAGCTGGCTGCCGACGGCAAACTAGATCCGGTCATCGGGCGTGACGAAGAGATCCGCAGGGTCATCCAGGTCCTGAATCGACGCACCAAGAACAACCCTGTCCTCATCGGTGAGCCCGGTGTCGGCAAAACCGCAATCGCCGAGGGGCTTGCCCAGCGAATCGTTGACGGCGACGTGCCCGAAGGTCTCAAGGACAAACGCATTATTGCTCTAGACCTTGGTGCGATGGTTGCCGGCGCCAAGTATCGCGGCGAGTTCGAAGAACGACTCAAAGCAACCCTTGACGAGATCAAGGCTGCTGAAGGTCGGGTCATCACCTTCATCGACGAGATGCATACCATCGTTGGGGCGGGGGCCGCCGAAGGTTCGATGGATGCGTCGAACATGCTCAAGCCCATGTTGGCCCGTGGCGAACTGCACCTGATTGGTGCCACCACCCTCGATGAGTACCGCAAGTACGTCGAAAAGGACCCCGCTCTCGAGCGTCGCTTTGCCCCGGTCGTGGTCGAGCCACCATCGGTAGAAGACACCATCGGCATTTTGCGTGGGCTCAAGGAACGCTACGAGGTCCACCACGGGGTGCGGATCACCGACTCGGCGATCGTCGCCGCTGCCGTGCTTTCCGATCGCTACATCACCGCCCGTCATTTACCTGACAAGGCGATCGACCTGATTGACGAATCGGCTTCTCGGCTTCGCATCGAGATCGACTCAATGCCAGAGGAAATTGACGAGCTGGACCGGCGCAGGCGACAACTGGAGATCGAACGTAATGCGCTTGCCAAGGAAGAGGATGACGCCTCGCTGGTGCGGCGGACCGGGATCGAAGAGGAGCTGGCTGACCTCGGCGAGGAGCTTGACCGACTTACCGCCCACTGGCAGCTCGAGAAGGACAACATCGATCAGATCCAAAGCGCCAAACAAGACATCGAAGAAGCCCGCGCCCAGGCTGAACGCACGGAACGGACCGGCGACCTGCAAGCTGCCGCAGAGTTACGCTATGGAAAGCTGCCTGAACTGGAACGCCTCCTGGAGAGCCGCCAGGATGAGCTCGCCAAGCTGCAATCCAACCTGCGCATGCTCAAAGAAGAGGTAGACGAAGAGGATGTTGCCGAGGTGGTGAGCAGGTGGACCGGCGTACCGGTCACCCGTCTGATGGAAGGCGAGGTTGAGAAGCTCATCCGTCTCGAGGAGCACCTCCACCAGCGTGTCGTCGGTCAGGACGAGGCGGTCACCGTTGTCGCCAACGCCATTCGGCGTGGCCGCGCCGGCCTCTCCGATCCGCACCGCCCCATCGGCTCATTCATCTTCCTCGGCCCGACGGGTGTGGGAAAGACGGAGCTGGCGCGGGCGCTTGCCGACTTCATGTTCGATGACGAGCGGGCCATGGTCCGCATCGACATGTCGGAATACATGGAGAAGCACTCGGTGAGCCGTCTTATCGGTGCCCCTCCCGGGTACGTTGGATACGACGAGGGCGGTCAACTCACCGAGGCAGTACGCCGTCGCCCCTACGCCGTGGTCCTCCTCGATGAGGTCGAGAAGGCCCATCCCGACGTGTTCAACACGTTGCTGCAACTGATGGACGACGGTCGTCTGACCGACGGTCAGGGCCGGACTGTCGATTTCACCAACACCGTATTGATCATGACGTCGAACCTGGGTTCCGAGCTCATCGATCCCGATCTCCCAGAAGAAACCGTCGAGGCACGGGTCCTCGATGTCGTCAGGGGTCATTTCCGGCCAGAGTTCCTCAACCGCGTCGACGACATCGTCGTGTTCTCACGATTGTCAAGGGAAGACCTGCGCCAGATTGTCGACATCCAGTTCGAGGTGCTCGGCCAGCGTTTGGCGGCAAGGCGCATCGAACTTGTCCTGGCCGACGAGGCCGCGACGTGGCTGTCCGAGCACGGCTATGACCCCAGCTTCGGCGCCCGTCCACTGAAGCGTCTCATGCAGAAGGAGATTGCCGACAAGCTGGCGATGCAACTGCTCGAGGGCAACTTCACAGACGGGGATACGATCGAGATCGTTGTCGAAGACGATGGCCTCGGGTTCACCGCGGCCTAGTGCACCCTCCCTTTCTGTTCTTGCGTAGCCGGCGCCGAAATCCCGGCGGGATATACGCCAGAACCGGGGCTTTGCCAGACTCGCCTAGCCCTCGGCGGGTTCCGGCTCGAGGAATACGACCTCGGTGTACCCAACGCCCTTGAGAAAGCTCTCAATCGTGGCTTGAGCATTGGTCTGCGCTCTGTCCATGATGCCGTGCTCCAGGGCCGCGGTAACCAACACTTGTTCGG
>JASJHC010000157.1:0-2960 GCA_033791245.1 Acidimicrobiia bacterium
CGAGTCCCCGATCGAAAGACCAGCATTGGCGATTGATCTCTCCCCAAGCATCATTGCGTTTGGTGATGCGGTGTCGCCAGGGCTTACCAGCACATGGGTTTTGCCGATGGCGACGATGCCGCCGCCAGGCAGTCCGAGGGCGGTGAGCAGGGTCGAGTCGGCTTGGGCGATAGGGTCGGACCCTTTGCGAACTATGAACTTCATGACGTCAGGGTAACCCGCTGGTCAGCCTGCCAGTGAGGTGAGGGCGGTTACTGGATGTAGCGACGTAGCGAGCGGTCGAGTTGACTCGACGATTTGAACGCTGGGTCGATCCAGCCATTTCCACAGAAGTCTGGCCTCTTCGGCGGCGGCGACTGTCTCCGGAACGAGAAGGGTTGAAGGTTGAGCTGCCGCGGTGGTCGCCAATGGCGGATCGTCGTCTGCGCCCCAGGAGGCGATCAGTCGCCCGTGCTCTACGAGGACGCTGTCCCCATCTAGATCTTCGGCCCAAAGCAGTCCTGCCTGTCTGAGCACACCCCAGTTGCGCCGGTCGTCGAGCGCACGGGTCAGGGCTCGATGACGATCTCGCAGCTCGGCCGCCTCTTCGAATCTGGCGCTGCTGGCGTACTCCCTGATCCGGTCTACAAGCGGGTCGAGGAGCTCTGCGGGGTGATCCTCGACCCCGCTGCGCAGCCGAGCCACGACTTGGCGATATTCGTCGGGTGGCACTGATCCGTCGCACGGGCACATGGCGACACCAAGCTGGGAGAAGGTGCATGCCGGGCTTCGTTTCCCACCTTTGGTCATGCAGCGACGGATGGGGACGGAGTCCCAGATGGCAGCGACCACATGATTGGCGACCCTTCGAGATCGGAACGGACCGAGATAGAGACACCCGTCTGCCTTCATGGACCGAACGACCGAGAGCCTGGGGAATTCCTCGGCGGTCAGCTTGACGTACTGGGGCGACTTTGGCGGACGTGACCTGCGGTTGTACCTGGGGATGTTGGAATGAATTAGACGGATCTCAGTTATCTCGGCTTCGATTTCGGTGGCACATACCCGGAAATCGATATCGACGAGATCTCGCATCATCTGGGCAACGGAACGTCTCGTATCTCCGTAGAAATACGAGCGGACCCTGGTTCGGAGGTTTTTTGCCTTGCCGACATAGATGACGTTGCCGTCTCTGTCGCGGAACATGTAGACGCCTGGTTTCCTTGGCAGGCGTTCTGTGAGCTCGATCTTGTCGTAGTGGGCGGACCCACGAGCCGTTGGCAGCCTGAGCAGGTCCTCGAGATGAGTCACGCCAAGTGTTCCCGCACGTTCGAGAAGACCCCAGAACACATCTGCAGTCGCTTGTGCGTCTGCGAGGGCGCGGTGGTTCGGAGTGACGCTGGCACGAAAGTGGGAGGCGAGGGTCCCGAGGTTGAGACGGGGCACCTCGGTGCGGACCAAACGTCTGGCCAAACCGAGTGTGTCGCTTGTTCGGTTGGGGAGCTTGCCGTATCCGAGTCTTTCGGCGGCAGCATTGAGGAACGACATGTCAAATCGAACGTTGTGGCCGACGATCACGGCGGTGCCGATGAACTCCAGCAGAGACGGCAGGACCTCCTCGATGCGTGGGGCTTCTATCACCATTGCCTGGGTGATCCCAGTCATCACCGTGATGGTCGGGGGGATCGGCGCTCCGGGATTCACCAGTGTTTCGAAGGTACCGACGAGCTCGCCTGCAACATATTTGACCGCACCCACCTCTGTGATCTCGCAGGTGGCGGGGGAGCCACCTGTCGTCTCAAGATCAAGAACACAAAATGACACCTCGTGGAGTGGTGTACCAAGGTCGTCGAACGTGCGCTGGATAGGAATAGCCACAGCTACCGGAGTCCACCGTTGCCTAGTGCGCAATCGCTGCGTTCGCAGACACAAACGGTCCGTTCGGCGACTGTTTTCAGCCTGCCCATCGCAGCTCCTGTCGGTTGAGTGGCAAATCCGGGGGGTCATGACGCTAGGGCGAACAGGTGTTCGATGTCAAGGACCGAGGCGGTTCCGGGAGTTAGCCTGCGTATATGGAATTCACAGGAGAGATCTATTACAACTTCGAATCGATCGATGTGTGGCGGGTCTATTCGACGTTGGTTCGAGCCGCATCCGCAGGAAATGTCAACGTTGCCGTCGAGTGGCGGGAGTTTCCGGGGCCTGATCTACGCAGCGACGAGCCACCCACCGGCAAGATGCGATTGCTGGCGGCTTGTGCAGTCGTTGCCAAGACTGCGCCGCAAAGCCACGAACGGTTTGTCCAGGCACTGCTGACTCTGGTCTATGAACAGAAGGACGATCCTGACAAGGAGACCACGTTTCTGGTTGCGGCACGGGTCGCGGGTCTTGACGGTTCTGCGCTGTCGGCAGAGGTCGACTCATCGGGCTTGGCGTTGCTTGTGGCTGCCAGGTCGCACGCTGAGGAAAGGGGCATCCTCGCCGTTCCAACGATTGTGCGCCACGGACCACCGCTGCATATCAAGACGACTGAAGCGGCGAAACAGGGCAGCGCCGTCGCAAGGATTGAGTTGCTCAACAGGATGTTGGACGACGACGGGGTTTGGGCGCTTACCAAACCGTAGATGCGCCTAATCAGCCGCGCTGCAAAGGCTACCGGATTAAGGCGGTGGGCTCGGATGCCGATTAGACGGGATACAGCTCTGTTTCGACGGAGCCCAGAAGATCGGATGCCCGATGCTGAAGCGATCGATACCTCTGCTGGCGTTGCTAGCCGGCCTCGCTGCCTGTGGTGGCGATCCTGTGCCGAGCGAGGCGACCGACTCTGTGCCGACCACCGCAGCCGCCACTACTACGACAACGGTGCTCGGTGCGGTTGAGTCGATGGAGACCAGCAGCGAGCCGACACCAACAACCGCTGCTAGTAGCGAGACAACGATGGCCTCAACAACCACAACTGCGGCAGCGGTCGAAGCGGCTGC
>JASJHC010000158.1:0-3106 GCA_033791245.1 Acidimicrobiia bacterium
TGAGCACTGCTTAGAACCGCAGGTCGATGCTGATCAAGTGGTGGTCCGACGGCGTGCGGTCCGCGTCGCCGTAATCCAGCGCTTTGTAGCTTCCATCGACGAGTCGTCCTGCGCTGTCGGCATCGAGCACGAGGTGGTCGATGGCGTATGGGTAGCGGGGGTTGCGTGGAAACGGGAAGGGCGTTCCGGCATTCGCCAAGATTAGATCCGCGAGCCGATTGGCGCGTGCACTGCCCTTCGTGCAAACACTGCCCAGCGTCGGGTGGCGTTGCCGGTCGCAGGTCTCCCCATCATCGATCTCTCGCCAGAACTGGTCCCGTGGTTGGTCGAGCTGGCGATTGAAGTCTCCCAGGATGGCAAAACGCTCATCCGACTCCGCCCGTTCATCGATCCAGGCAGCGAGGATTCCGCGCTGTCGGATCAGCATCCTGCAGGCATAACGGCGCGTTGACCCGCTCAGCGGGTTATAGGCGCAACCCGACTTCAAGTGAACCGATAGTAGCCTGAGCGGCTTCGAAGCCTTGTCAGGCGATCTCAGGGCGATCTGGGTGCCCCAACGCAAGCCGGCGATGCCCAAATCGGTGAAATCCGGCAAGCGTCTGTAGGACATGCCGAGCTTGCCGAGCGCGGTCTTGCTGATCGCGAAGCCGGTGTGCTGCTCGGTCAATGCCGCGGTTCGCCGTTTTCGACAATGCCGCCGGTGCCGGGCGGCCGGGCGATTGGATATCTCGACCCAATAGCGCTGCGGATCGAAGATGCGGGTGGCCGCCTGTGCGTTCTCAACCTCTTGAAATGCGATAATGTCCGCCTCGGACCGCTGTAGGGTCCTGCGCAGCTCTCGATAATCGTTCGATTGACGGGGTCTGCATCCCGCTCCCGATTCTTCCGTCAAGTGCTGCAGATTCCAGGTCGCGAGCCGCAGGCTGGCGGCCTGCGGGATTGAATGCATCGTGATTGCGGCGAGGGCGATGGTCGGTAATATTCTTCCCGGTCGCATGGCGGGTTCACTCTGCGTCAGTACCTTGGTTGGACGGTAATTGTAGCAGTCCACTGAAGCGCAGCTGGCTCTTTTCGGCCGCGGCGGTCTGCCGAGTCACGCCGTTTTCTCCTCCCGAACCGGCCGCAATGCGTGTTGCGATTGACCCGTGGCGTAATGAGCTGCGTCATCAAATTCGTCGTCATTTGGCTATTGCTTCTTGACTTTATGGTGAGATGTATTAAATTGTCGGCAGTCGAGCTTAATTGTTCGATCGAGGTCATTCGATACAACCTAGATTCGGAGGTAGCACCAGTGGAAGTTGAAAACCTGAGCGCGGAAGAGATCCAGCAGCAGTTGGAGCAAATGGCGCAAAACAAGGCCGCGTTGGAGCGGGCTTTACAGTCACGCCGAGAAGAGGCGAAGGCCGGCGTCGTCGAGCAGATCATGGAGCTGATACACGGCAATGGCTATGAGCTCGATGAGATCATCTCCCAGTTGCCCGTGAGGCGCCGTCGCGGCCCCGCTACGCGGCGCTCGAGTAACCGCCAATACACGCGGTACATGGATCCGGAGAACCCGAAAAACATCTACGTTCGCGGTGTTCTGCCGCGCTGGATGAAAGAGAAGATGGCGGAGCAGGGCTATGATGCAGGCTCCAAGGAGGATCGCGAAGCCTTCAAGGCCAATTACTTGCAGGCCGAAGAGGGTTAAGCGGTCGGGGGAAGGAATTGACCGGTAAGACGGTCGTTTCTTCGGCCGAGCTCGCCTCGGTCGCATCGGAGTAGGTGGGGTTCCGGGCTTGTTAGCCAGCGCCGATTGAATCAGGCGCTGGCTGTCATCGCCCGGATTTCCCGTTGTTTGAACTTGCCTTTTCTACAGTAGTACCGAATCCGGTTCGCTTGACCCGGTGGTTGTTTCGGGTGATTGCGCCGGCAAGGTCTCGGGCGTCGTCACTGGATCGGTGAAACCTGCTGGAGCCGGTCTTGGTTGGGTCTCTGCCGGCTCCGGTGTCGGTGCGGTCATGGCGCGCATCGGTGTGGTCGGTGATCCCGTATTGGCCGCGCTATCGCCGATTGCGGATGGCTGGTTGTTGGATTGTCGATCGGTAGCCGGCATCGTGGCGCGAGCCGTTCCAGTCACCGTCTCCGCGGCCTTCGCCGCTGCTTCCGCCTCCTGTTCGGCACGTAATTCCTTGGCCAGTTGCTCTTTGGCTCGGGCAATGCGCTGGCGCTCCGCGTAATTGCCGTAGTCCGGGCCCTTGCCGTGGACCGTGACCGGGGTTCCGTTTGTGACGTGCTCGTAGAGGATCGGCGCCATTTGCTTCGGCATGCGAATACAACCATGTGACGCCGGTCTGCCCGGCCGCGGGATCGGTCCGGCGTGCAGTCCGATGCCGTCATAGGTCAAGCGCATGAAATACGGCATCTTGGCGCCGTCGAATCGTCCTCCCGGGGGGATCTTGTCCTCACCCATCTTGGCATTCGATTTGACCACTTTGCCCTGCTTGTTGTAGATCTTTCCGTATAGGTTGGACTTCTTTTTTTCGACCTTTTCCAGGACCTCGAAATGGCCGACGGGGGTGGCGTGCTTTGAAACGCCCGAGGCGACCGTGGACCATCCGATCTGTTCATCGCCGTCGTAAAAGCGTGCGCGTTGCTCGTCGATACTGACGACGACACGTGAGACCGGTCGTCCGTTACCATTCCATTCGTACAGTTTTCCCGGCTTTGCCTTTTCCTGGGGCTCGGGGATGGCGAGGGGGTCGGGCTGCGCGGGCTGTTGCGCAACTTCAGGCTCGGGCTCGACTTTGGGCGCCGGTGTTGGCTTGGAGCCCAAAAAGCCGGTGGTCTGAAGGCAGCCGGACAATAGTGTGGCGGCAGCGCATGCGGCTAACAGCCTGAGACCGCGGCTTGGGTGTGATGGATCGGTGTCGTATGGTTTCATGGGCGATCAGTCATTGATTTAGTGTGGATGTTCGGTTAGCTGCAATACTGATTTCGAGCCGATATCAAAAGCTGCTCAATATCCGTAAGCTTAACCGAAACAGCGTTCGGAGTCCCGTTCAATGCGTATGCCACGGCAATTGGAGAGTGTTTGGGAGGATCACTATGCGGCGTTTGCGCAGTG
>JASJHC010000159.1:0-2661 GCA_033791245.1 Acidimicrobiia bacterium
ACCGTCCTTCCGGTCGCTCTGTATGACCTCCGGCAGGTGCCTCAGGTTGTCGTACGAAATCGTGTTGAAGGGATGCGGGCGGGTGTCGCTCAGCAGCGGGGCAAGGATCGTCAATCGACCCAAATTCCACAGCGCCCGCTCTGCGATGCCATCCCTCCAGCACACGTCAACCGCACCCCCGCAGTAGGAACCTGCCCACGAGTTCTCGGCAAAAGCGACTTCGTATCCAGCCTGATGAAAGAGCCGGTACAGATCGGGATCCCCGGACAGGGATGTGCGCATCAAGGTGAGCTCAGTCTCGGAAATCACGCCGGCATCGAACACGTAGTCCAGGTTCAGCATGCTCGAGACCGCGGCATAGGTGAACGCATAGTTGGCCTTGGCGTCTCGAGCTACATCGAATCCGAGACCCTCCAGCGTGGTGTAGAAATCGGTGTTGTCGTAGCCGTATTCTTGCGTGAGGATCCCATTTCCGGCGTATCCGTCCAATACGAGCAGGATGACATCTGGCGATCCTGCACCATCCGCAGTTATGTTCACCGTGGCTGGCAAGCTGTTGAGCCGGGGTACGGCCGCGACAACGGTGACGATCACGATGGCAAGAGTGCTTACCCCGAGCAAGACCGCAAAAATAGTGTCTCCGGCAAGCCGGATTGTCACCCAGAGAAGGGCTACAGCGAGAAGCACCGGAAGAGCGTCGGACAGAACCGGCAGGCGGACAGCGTCAGTGACCGTCGCCGCCGTATGGGTCAACGCTGGCCACTGAAAGAGGGCGAGGATCGTGACCGCCGTGACGCCGAGTGCCCACCGGATCCGCTGTCTCAGGCCCTTAGAAAGCGCCGTCAGCAAGATCACGCTGAGGATGATCACAAAAAAAGACATGGTGATTGCCAAGCTGAGCCGGATCGCCATAGGCCCTTCCCCAACGACCCACTGCAGACCCGGTGTGATTGTGGCCAACAGTAGAGGGATGACCCACAGGATCACGGGTCGGGTCGACTCGATCTCCGTGGAGGTTGTATCGGGCAATTCCTTCTCCTCGGAAAGCAGTGAACCCATAGATGGACAGCCGGATTGTCAGTCATCGAGTCTATTAGTGACATCGGTAACGATGCCTCTCCCATTGTGGGGGGCCCAGAGAGCGGTGTCGGCCACTGTGCCGATATCGAGACCCAGCGCACAGCTGGTCATGGCTCGTGCGCCATTGACCGGCGTGATCGACGAGTACAGGAGACTTTCGCATCCGGGTAACCGATATGCGCTCAGGATACTCATGCGTTCGGCGACTTCTTCGTCGCTCCAATCCTCGACAGGCTCGTTGGCCGTGCGAGTCGACATTGATCCGTGGTCGCCGGTGATCATGATCACCGTGTCGGGTCGACCTGCGATGATCTGTTTGAGGGACTCGACAAGCTTCGTGTTGGTGCAGGCGAGCTGAGCTGCGTAGTAGACACTACGTTCGGCTAGCCATTCGGGGCGTACGGTGAGGGCGCGGCGTACCGCCGTGTTGTGTTGCTCGCATTGAGCGTCAAGGAGAAATGGCTGATGCGGCAAGATTATGTGGGCAAACGTGAGGCGAGGGACGCCATTTGTTCTTTCCGCAGAGAGGTAGTCCGGCAGTGACTCCAGATGTTCCAGGGACACGGTGTTGAACGGATGCGGTCGAGTCGCGCTCAACAATGGGGCAAGGATTGTCACCTGACCTGAGTTCCAGAGAGTACGTTCCACGAAACCATCCCGAATACAGATATCGACAGCCGCTCCACAATGGGACCCCCCCCACGCATTCTCGAGGTATGCGATCTCATACCCGCTCTCACGGAAGTACCTCGGGAGTGCTCCGTTGCCTCCCAGTGCGTTCCGCATGGCCTCGTGTTGGTCCCCCGTGACCGGACCAGCCTGGAAGACATAACTGAGATCCAGGATGCTTGCGATGGAGGCGTAGGTGAAGCTGTAGTTCGAATTGGCTGCAGTGGCTATCTGGAATCCGAGTTGTTCGAGTTCGCGGAGCAACGGGGTGTTATCGAAGCCAAAGTGGGATTGCAGCGTGTCGGCTCGGGTGTAGGCATCCAGGACGATCACCATGACATCTGGTTGTCCGTCGGGTGCGACAGCCGCAGGTGGCGTTGGTGTCGAGCGGTCTACGTATGAAAGTGTGCTGGCCGCAAGAACCACAACTATGAGCCAAACTCCGAACCCAGTGATAGCCACGAATGGCCATTCCCCCCCCAGCCTGATGGCAACCCATAGGAAGGCAACCGCAATCGCTACAGGGAAAACATCAACTAGGAACGGTATCGGCAGACTGGTCTCCAGAGCCCGACCGGCATAGGTCAACGTTGGCCACTGGAAAGTGACTAGTACTGCGATGGTGGCAACCGCGGTTGACCAGCGTATTCGTCGTCTGAAGCCAGCGGACACCACGGCGAGCAGCAAGATCGCCACCAAGAGAACGACAGCAGTCATGGCTAGAGCAAGCTCAACCCGTGCAGCCATGGGTTGCTCCTCAACGATCCAGAGCAGGCCGGGAGTAAGGATCACTCCAAGCAGTGGCACGAACCACAGGACGACCGGTGCACTCGACTCTGCCGGCGGGTCCAAGGATGTTGTATCGGCAACGGGTTCGCTGGTCATCGCAGGCCCATTGGTCTGTTCGCCATA
>JASJHC010000160.1:0-12829 GCA_033791245.1 Acidimicrobiia bacterium
GGTGCGTGCACCGAAACGCGTGAAGAGCCCGGGCGCGCTTCCGCCAGGGGTCGCTCCGACCACGAGGTCCGCCAGGAGCCTCGTGCCGGCGATCGTGCCGTCGGTCACCCAGGGCTCGACGCCGACGGTCGGGGACCAGGCTGCGAACAGGCCTCGGCCGAGGTGCTCGAACGGACGCCCGACGCCATCCGCGCGAAGGAGCTGGTCGATGCTCCGTCCGCTGCCAGCCTCGATGATTGCGTCGATAAGGCGCATCCGACGGAGTGCACCGGTTACCAGGCTGTAGACAAACCCACGGTCGGGCCCGCTCAGGTCCTGCGTTGCCTGCGGCAGGATGACGTTTGAATAGGCGCCTTCATCCCGGATTCTGATCAGAATCCCAGCCGCGATGGCTCGAGTGTTCATCAAAGCTGGGGCGCCTCGTCGAGCACCAGGCCCTCTCCCCTACGCCCGTTCACCCACGCCTTGCCTGATAGAGCCGACTTGCCCGATGGTTGGAGCTCAACGATCTCGATTGACCCTGTGGCGAGACCAAGGAACGGTCGTCCGCTAAACACCTCGATGTGCCCTGTGGAGACAGCAGGCGTCGCCGGCCCAACTTCCAAGATCTTCAGCCTCTGTCCTTGAGCCTGGATCCATGCCCCCGGCCGCGGGTTGAACGCACGGACAGCTCGACCGAAAGCGGAAGGCGAAAGAGTGACATCGAGCGCCGCCTCTGCAGTGGTGAGCCGCGGTGCACTCTTGGCCCCGGTGGCCATCTGTCGCGCTGGCTTCAAACGCTCGTGGAGATAATCAGAGAGATGATCACGCAACACATCCGCACCGAGGGACGCAAGCCGTCCGGTCAGCTCACCGGCACTCTCGTGATCTGTAATCGCGGTATCTTCTGCTGCGAACACCGGCCCGGTATCAAGCCCCTCGTCAATGACCATCAGCGACACTCCGGTGTAATCGTCCCCGGCAAGGATCGCCCTTTCCACTGGGGCAGCGCCACGCCAGCGGGGCAGCAATGAGAAGTGCACATTGACGAAGCCGTTCTTCGTCATCGTCAACACGTCCGGCTTGAGGATGCGCCCATATGCGACAACCACCGCGACGTCGAGGCTGGCGCCGACAAATAGCGATGCCAGATCGGAGTGACTGTCTGGTTGCCGGACCGGGAGACCCCATTCGAGTGCTGCTTGCTTGACCGGAGGGGACTCAACCCTCCGTCCTCTCCCCTTCGGCCGGTCGGGCTGAGTCACCACGAATTCGACAGCTGCCACTTCCATGAGGGCCGCCAGAGAGGGCACCGCTGCCGCCGGCGTGCCGAGGAATGCGGCCTTTATCACGCGTACCCCGCCGATCTCATTGCGTCCTCGCGGATGTCGCGAAGTGCTTGTTTCTTGGCGCGGCGTGACAGACGTTCGAGCAACAGCATTCCATGAAGGTGATCAATCTCGTGCTGGAGGACCCTCCCCATCAATTCGTCGCCTTCAAGCTCGACTGGGTTGCCGTCGATGTCGTAGCCTTTAGCCTTGGCGTACCCGGGACGTTTGATCGGCCAGTAGTAGCCGGGAACCGAGAGACACCCTTCGTCGAATGTCCAGCTGCCTGATACTTCGACAAGTTCGGGATTGACCATCGCAAATGGCCCTTCGCCGATATCGGCTACAAAGATGCGCTTCGAGATGCCGATCTGGGGGCCGGCGAGACCCACTCCGGGCGCTTCATACATTGTCTCTAGCATGTCATCTACAAGCCGATGCAACGATTCGGCGTCATCGGTGACGTCGACTGCCGTTGCTCGGAGCACGGGGTCGCCAAAGGTTCTGATTGGGTAAATGGCCATATAGGTATACGTGGTTGGGGAATACGCAGGGATCACATCCCGCGTGATTCGAGGATCATACCCACAACGTCACAGATCGATTGGATCGGCATCCACCCGAACCTTTACCCCTGCGTCACGCCACCGTTGCACGACGGTACGCAGTTGCACCATGGCCCCTTGGATTGATTCACCTTGGATAAACCAGCGGGTCCTGCCACCGCCAACCTCCGGACCGTGCACCTGGGTCCCTTCGCCCGCCAACACTTCGATGTCTGTGGCATAACTAGTGACATCCCCGCTGGCTTCGACTGCCACTAAGGAGGATGCCGGTGGTAGATGATCCCGTTCCCGCTCTCGGTTGAGTGTGTTGAGGAACTCCATTGGATGTCCGCCGTGGAGAACCTGCAATGCGCGGTGCTGTGGTTGTCCGGTCTGGATCAGACAGCGTCTCCCCGTTCCTCTGGCGACCGTCAACGCGACTCTCGCCAGCAACCGGGTGGCATCGTCTTCCGCTCGATAGTTGGGAGCCATCAGCAGCGAATCCGCATCGACGGCAACGGTCAAGGCCGTCTCGGGCACATAGGGAAGGTCCCGTTCTGAGCCCACCAGTACCTGCCGACCCGATTTGATCGGACCGACTCTGTCCTCGCCGAGGTATCTCTGCAGCTCTTCGGCGACCCGACCTATGCCCGCACCCAGCGGTTCGAAGCGGCGGCCCCCACACTTAACGCACGGCCCGAGACTGGCCCCGCACCGCTTGCACTTCTCGGCGCGGTCGGGCCCCGAACCACACTCGGGGCAGCGGCGCAGTTCGCGACAACGTACGCAACGGAATGCTGGGGCATATCCGCGCCTCGAGACAAAAACGAAAACTTGGCCGCCTCTCTTTGCGACACGGTTGATGGCATGCATCGTTCGCGCCGACAAAGCCCTGCCCCCGGGTTGGTCCTCACGACGATCGATGAGCTCGACAAGCGGCCATGCTCGGCCCACCGGTTCAACCACCGCGGCCCCCTTCGCCAGAGTATCGAGTGTGGGCACAGGTCCGAGGAAAACAACGCTCGTTCGCTCGACGAGCGCCCTTCTCCTGATTAGATCGCGTACCTGAAGGGTTGGCGTCTGCTTTGACTTCATCGCTCGCCGCCCTTCCTCAACAACGATCCACATCGCGGGGTTGCCGAGCGGCCACAAGGCGATCTCCGGCGTGCCAATGATCAGCACGGGAGCGGAACGACTTGCGGTAACCCATACCTTGGTCGCGTCCTTGGAGGCGAGGGCAGACGAGACGTAAAGAACCCGATCTCCGTAAACCTCGGTGAGCGTGGCGGCGAGTTGTTCGGCTTCGTCAACAGTCGGAGCCACTACCGCAACACTCCGACCGGAGCGAAGCGGCTCGTTGGCGATCTCCCCAATCGTCTTCCCATATGGGCCCCCGGAGATGTAGCAAGTGGGTCGAACTCTCGTCCCCGCCGCCGCCTTCTGGCTCACGTCGGGTAATGGCGAGGCAAGTGACGGTGCGATCGCCTTGAGGGTCCTACCCTTGCCCCGTGGCAGATTGGGAGGTGCCGCACGTCCCAGCAGCACCGATAGAGGCGCCACATAGTGGAGGGCGGCCCACCGCAGCGTCTGCAGCAATGCATCGTCAAAGACAGCTTGATCTCCAGAAACCGAGATGACCGGCTTCAACTTCGCCGTGTCCCCGTTTCGGGTGGAGACGACGTAGCCGCGGATTCGGCGAGCGCCCAGTGGGACCCTGACAATCGACCCAACACGAAGTCCGAGCAGGTCTTCAGGAACCTTGTAGGCAAAGCCGTCGTCGACGGCGAAGGTTGGGAGATCAGGGACGATCTGGGCGATCAGTCCCGTCGTGTTGTTCACCCGCGACCGATCAAGACGGTGATCCTGTCCCAGAGACGAGAGGCAACTTCCCGCTTCGTGAGCAGCGGCCAGGTCTCTGCCGACCCGTCCGGCGTGTACACCGTCACTTCGTTTGTGTCCGTTGCAAAACCGGAGCCGGCCTTTGCAACGTCATTTCCCACCAACAGATCTACGTCTTTCGTGGTGGCCTTGTGCAATGCGCCGTCCAGGGAGCCAGCTTCAGCCGCAAAGCCAACAAGGAATGGCCTCTTTTTCATGGCAGCCACTCCGGCGAGAACGTCAGGGGTCGATTCGAGTTCGATTTCAGGGAAGCCTTCGCTGCGCCGTAGCTTGGCCGGCTCGGGGTGTTTAGGACGAAAGTCGGCAACGGCCGCCGCCATTACAGCGACGTTGCACTCCCCTGCCTTGGCCCAAACCGCCTCGGCCATTTCCTGGGCCGACTCGACCGAAACAACCTCAATCCCATCCATGCGTGGTGGGGGCGCACTCGTTACAAGAACGACGTTGGCGCCGCGACTAGCGGCCTCAACTGCGACAGCATTTCCCATCTTCCCAGAAGAGCGATTGCCTATGTAGCGCACCGGGTCGATGGCTTCTCTGGTTCCACCCGCTGTTACCAGCACAGTCCACCCTGCAAGCTCATGATGTAGAGCCGCGCCGACTGCGCTCACGATCTCTTCAGGCTCGACCATGCGGCCAGGACCAACATCGCCTCCGGCCAGCGGGCCAGCCGCTGGGCCAACGATTACCACACCGTCGCTTGACAGCTGTGCGATGTTGCGTTGCGTCGCCGCGTTTTCCCACATCTCAGTGTGCATTGCGGGTGCGACAATAAGAGGGGCATCAGTCGCAAGAGCAGTCCCAATCAGGACATTGTCGGACAACCCGTTGGCCAGCTTGGCAATGGTGGCTGCGGTAGCCGGGGCGATCACCATTGCGTCGGCCCACTGCCCAAGAGTTGTATGTGGACTGACGTCAGCTTCATCGAAGAAGCCGACAACCGGGTACTCACCCGTAATGGCGGCAAACGTCTGAGCCCCTACAAATTCGGCTGCGGCGTCGGTAAGGATGCACCTAACCGTGGCACCTGCCTCGATCAGTCTGCGAGCGAGGTATGCGGCCTTATAGGCGGCCACACCACCGGAAATCCCAAGGACAATCCGGCGTCCCGTGAGCATGTCCTACTCCTCGGTGTCGATGACGACCTTGTCGTTGTCGATCTCTTCGAATGCGATTGAAAGCGGCTTGCGTGACATCGAATGGACCTGCGGCGGGACATAGCTGCCAAGACCTTCACCAAGCTGATTGAAGTAGGCGTTGATCTGGCGAGCGCGACGGGCTGACAGCACTACAAGCGCAAAACGCGAGTTGGTCTTCGAGAGTACGCGGCCGATTGGTGGTTGGATCATCGTGAGGGGTGCTCCTACATGTAGAGAGGACGGTCAGGAACCGTCCGCGCCCTTCAGTATAGAGACGATCTCACCAGCTACAGCGCCAACTTTCGTATTTGTTACCAAATAGTCGAATTTCTCCCGTGCTTCCGCGATCTGGGTACCCGCAACAGCGAGACGCATTTCAATGTCTCGCTCCGACGTATCGCCTCGTGTTCGCAGCCGGCGCTCCAGTTCCGCAAGAGATGGCGGGACGATAAAGACAAGGACTGCCTCGGGATAGGCCTGCTTGACTTGTCTGGCCCCGTCGTTCTCAATGTCGAGAAGAACGTTGTCACCTACGTCGATGTGTGACAGCACCTGCTGGCGTGGCGTTCCGTAGAAGTATCCCGAGTATTCGGCCCATTCCAAAAACCCACCAGACTCAATGGCTTCCTCGAAGGTAGGTCTGTCGACAAATACGTAGTCGACACCGTCTTGTTCACCGGGACGTTTTGCTCGTGTCGTCCACGAGATCGAGAAATGAAAGTCCATCCGTTCGGCAAGCGTCTGCACCACACTCGTCTTTCCTACCCCTGATGGCCCGGACACGACCAGCAGGGTTCCCCGCTCGATGGCCGCGGAGCCGCCTTCTGGGTCAGTCACGGGCCCCTCTAAAAAGACTCGAGCAACGCTTGCTTCTGTCGCGACCCCAAACCACGGAGACGACGGTTCTCGGCTATCCCGAGATCTTCGAGAAGGCGCTTTGCCTTGATCTTGCCCATGTGCGGCATCGAGACAACGACCGCACTCACCTTGATCCCGCCAACAAGCTCGTTTTCGTCGGCACGATCGAACACATCAGCCAGCGACAGGGAACCTGTCTTGAGTAGCTGCTTCAGCTCGGCACGGACCCGTCGCGCCTCGCCGGCGCGCTGCAACGCTGCGGCCCGTTGCTCATCGGTCATCTTGGGTAGTGGCACGGTGTGCTCCTCGCCTGGATCTGTAAGCGGACTCTATCAATGCCGATGCGATCAGAGAGGTATCTTCGCTTGTGCGGCAATGTCGGCGGCAGCCGCAACCGGATCTGGCGCCGCGGTGATCGGCCGACCCACCACCAGCCAATCGGCGCCGCGTTCGATCGCGGCGGCGGGTGTCATCACACGTCGTTGGTCAGTTGCCGCGGCTCCGTGGGGCCGCACCCCTGGCGTCACTTTGAGAAGCTCGGGCGCAACGGTGGCGACAACCGCAAGCTCCTGGGGTGAGCAGACAATCCCTTCGCAGCCGGCTTTGGCAGCAACCCGCGACATCTTCGAGACCATCTTGCCCGGTGTACTCGCCATCCCCAGCGCCGTCAGGTCTCTTTCTTCGAGGCTGGTCAGCACGGTGACTCCGAGGATGCCCCCGTAACCGTTGGAAGTCTCACTGAGCCCCTCGATAGCGGCGCGCAACATGGCCTCACCACCGGAAACATGAGCGGTAACCCACCTAACCCCAAGACGGCCCAAGCGCCGTGCGGCGGCACCTACCTGGCTGGGGATGTCGTGGAGTTTGGCGTCAGCAAACACCGGCTTGCCGAGGTCAACTAGCGCGGTCGCGACACCAGGTCCTGCGCCATAGAGGAGGCCAAGACCGACCTTGAACGCACCGACATGAGGGGCGATCCGCTTGGCCAAGCGAACTGCGTCTTCAGCTGTAGCCAAGTCCAGGGCCACGATGATCGGGTTCTCATTCACCATGGTTCGGCTGCTCCGATCAGTTCAGTGACGTCGTTGACGCCGTGTCGTTTCATGTATCGCTGTAGCTGGGCGATGATGCGATTGCCGATCTTCGGGTTCGCAAAGTGGGCCGTGCCGACGCCTACAGCCGACGCCCCGGCAAGGAAGAACTCGACCACATCGTCTCCGTTGCTCACTCCCCCGCTTCCGATAATGGGAAGTTCCGGTATAGCTTGGCTGACTTCCCATACACAGCGCAGCGCGATCAGCTTGATAGGGGTGCCGAAGTATCCACCAGGAGATGTTGGCAACCGTTTTCAGCTGCTGGGGCTGAGACGACGCGCGACTCGACGCTTGATACATCGATGCTCCTTCCTTTCCGGCCTCACAGGACCGGTCCTAAAGGTCGGTCGTTTTCCTGGTGCTGGCCAGCGCGGTCGGCACTAGAATTCGACGATAGCAAGCCAGCGCGCATAATCAGCTCCAAACTGAGACGACGGACGCCTACTTGGGTGCGGGTTCTTCGATAAGCTTGGAAAGGACCCCGTTGACAAAAGCACCACTGCGCTCGGTTGAGAAGCGTTTCGCCAAGTTGACGGCCTCGGAAACGACAACGCCGACCGGCGTGTCCCCAAGACGGAGCTCGTAAAGGGCGAGGCGAATAATGTTTCGATCAACCGCGGGCATACGTTCAATCCTCCACCCGGTGGCAGCGTCGGTAATCGCCTGGTCGAGTTGAGGCCGTTGCGCCCACGTGCCGTCGACGTACCGTTGCGCCCTGCCCGACAAACCGGTGCCAGTCGGATCGGATCCTGTCATGTCGGCGGCGTACAGAGCGCTGAGCGCTTGATCTCTGGCGGATGCTTTGCTCACGAAATCCGCGTGATGTAGTCGCCGGTGCGAGTGTCGATCTTGAGGATGTCGCCCTGCTCCACAAAGAGTGGAGCCTGCACAATCAAACCCGTCTCCATCGTGACCGGTTTCGTTGCCCCAGACACGCGGTCACCCTTGACGCCTGGTTCTGCGTAGGTGACCTCGAGTTCGACCGAAGCCTGCAGATCGATTCCGATCGGGTTGCCCTCGAAGATGGGGAGCTGCACGGTCATACCCTCGCGCAGATACGGTGCGGCGTCGGTTACCAAAGCTTCGGCCACCGCCATCTGCTCGTACGTCTCGCCGTCCATGAAGTGATAGCCCATGTCGTCGCTGTACAGGTACTGGAACTCGCGGCGGTCGATCTTGGCGTCCTGGACGTTCTCTCCGGCGCGGAAGGTTCGCTCCGCGACTGCCCCAGTGTCGAGGTTGCGCAGTTTCATCTTCACGAAGGCCTTGCCCTTACCCGGCTTGGTGTGCTGGTGGTCGACGACCTGGAATAGGCCGTCGGGGAGGTTGAGCGCCATGCCGGCGCGAACATCGTTGGTTGAGATCATGCTTCTAGGCCTTTTTCTGATTTGGTGAGGACTTCATGGCCCGACTCGGTCACGGCCACCATGTCCTCGATGCGAATACCGCCGAAGCCAGGAACGTAGACGCCCGGCTCGACGGTGACAACGTGGCCAGGTGCCAAAATGTCGTCAGACTTTGGCGCAACTCGGGGTCCTTCGTGGATCTCGAGGCCGACACCGTGGCCCGTGCTGTGGACAAAGAGGTCTTCGTAATCGTACTTGCGCAGCACTGCACGACACGCTTCATCGACTTCGTGGCCCGTCACCCCCGGCTTTATCGCCTCGATGCCGGCCTCCTGCGACTCCAGTACAGCTTGGTACATTCTCTTGATTTCGGGGTCGATCTCTCCTTGTAGCCATATTGTGCGTGACATGTCCGAGTGATAGCCATCCACCGTGCACCCGTAGTCCAGCAGCAGCAGCTTGTCGCCGAGCGGATCGCTAAGCGACAGGTGATGTGGGAGCGCCGCATTGGCCCCAGCGGCGACGATCGGCGGCCAATCCGCCTGCCTGCCCCCAGCGTCACGCATGGCACCGATCAGTTCCCAGCCAAAGTTGCCTTCTGTGTCGATGCCCGCCGCCAGCGAGCGCACGCTGTCGAACGCTCGATCGCCGGCGCGGGCTGCTTTGGCCAGCGACTCCACCTCGCCGGCGTCCTTGATCTCGCGGAGACCTTCCACGATGCCCTTGGTCGGGACAAGATTCGCCGAGGTCTTCGCTTTGAGACCGTGGACGAACGACCAACGCACATCTGGCGATTCGAGACCGACGCGGTCGTGCCCGACCAACTGGCCGGCGAGCACATCCTCAAGACCGGCCCGATGCACCTCGAGCTCGGCACCGTCGATCTGGGTCATGAGACGTTCGCCCAACTCGCCGTAGCGCCCGTCGGTGATGAACACGAACCGTTCGTCGGAGACAAAGATGAAGCCGTTGCTTCCGGTGAATCCGGTCAGGTACCGGATGTTGGGGAGAAACGTGATGAGTAGCGGATCTTCGAGACGCTCGCGGAGGCGAGCTATTCGCTGGTTGTACACGGTGGTTCCTCTTGGTCTCGGGATGCCTACGACGCGACGATACACGAGCTAGCGGTCATCACTGCTACCGGGCGCCGGCCTCGATTGCGGCCAGACCTACGTCGATCAGATCTGCGCCAACGTGTCGTACTACCGGAGTGCCAAAGTCCTCGAGCAAGACCATCCGCAGGCCCGCCGCGTCCCGCTTTTTGTCACGATTCATCAAGAGAGCGACCTGCTCTGCATCCACCTGGGGCGACACGACCGGCAGACCGATTGCGGCGATGATCTCCGTTTGCCGTGCGGCATGGCGGAAACCGAGCATCTCCTCGGAAATCTTCCCGGCGGCGACCATGCCGATAGCGACAGCATCACCATGGGAAATGCCGGCGGCGATCTCGATAGCGTGACCGATCGTATGGCCGTAGTTCAAGATGGCGCGCAGACCCTTCTCCCTGAAGTCGGCGGTGACGGCGCGCACTTTCACCGCAATGGCGGCAGGCACGACAATGTCGAGCGAGACCTCGAGCCCATTGTTCTCGTACTCGGCCAGGATCGAGTCGTCTGCGATAAACCCGGCCTTGACCGTCTCTGCCGCTCCTTCCCGGCGCAACTCCGGTGACAGTGCATCGAGTACATCGAGGTCGACAATCACGCGAGCCGGATGGCGGAAGACTCCCGCAAGATTCTTGCCACCCACATTGACACCCGTCTTGCCACCGATGGACGCATCAACGGCGCCGAGGAGCGTCGTAGGGAGGTAGGAGACTTCGACACCCCTCAGATAGGTCGCAGCGGCAAAACCGGCAAGATCGGTGAGAGCGCCGCCCCCGACGCCGACGACCAGGTCGTCACGTGTGAAGCTAAGCGAATTGAGCCACTCGTAGACGCCTTCCACAGTTGTGAGATTCTTGGCCGCTTCGCCATCTGGCAGGACCCTGACCTCGGCGCTGCTGGCCCCGGCAGCTCGCGCCTGTGCGGCAATGTCCGCAGCGAGATGAGACACCGAGGGTTGGGTGAGGACTGCGATATTCGCTGCAGTCTCCCCTATCAGATGGGCGGCCGTCCCTAGACCACGACCGATGCGAATCTCACAGCGACGACCGTTGCCACCGTCAATTACGTGGTTGGCGATGCTGGTCATCGCCGACGCTCTTTGGGCCTGCAATCAGTGCGACGTACCACTAGAAATCCGTGACGTGTTTTCGATAGGCATCGACCGCGCCGCGTAACTCGGCGACCGTATCGCCACCGAACTTGCGCTGCACCTCGTTCGCCAATGTGAATGCAACCATCTGTTCGCCAACAATCGCCGCCGCCGGTACTGCGCATACATCGCTGCGCTCCCGGAACGCCTTCTCAGCCTCTTTGGTGACAACGTTGACGGTATCGAGTGGCCGCATCACCGTCGAGATTGGCTTCATCGCGGCTCTGATCCTGACAACATCGCCGATGGTCATGCCACCTTCGAGTCCGCCGGCGCGGTTGGTCTTCCTCGAAAAGCCAGTGTTGTCGTGATAGATCTCGTCGTGAGCGGACGATCCCGGCGTGGCCGCCATTTCGTACCCATCGCCAATCTCGACGCCCTTGATGGCCTGGATCGACATCATTGCCTCGGCGAGCGCAGCATCTAGCCGTCGATCCCAGTGGACATGGGAGCCGAGCCCTATCGGGAGCCCGTAGGCGAGGACTTCGAATACGCCGCCCAGCGTATTGCGATCCTCTTTGGCAGCCTCTATGGCCGCGATCATGGCCGCGGCACCGGTTTCGTCCAAAGCGCGGACGGGCGAAGCATCAATAGTGTCTTGATCTGCAGGCGTTGGCATAACGACACGCCCAACCGCGGCGTTGCCTATCGCGACAACATGGCTCACCAGCCGCACGTCTATTTCCGCAAGCAACAGCTTCGCCAAGTAGCCGACAACGGTCCTGGCTGCAGTCTCTCTTGCTGAGGCTCTCTCCAGTATGTCGCGGGCATCTCGTGTGTCGTATTTGATCATCCCGGCGAGGTCGGCGTGGCCGGGACGAGGTGTCTGCAGCGGGCGCCGGCTCGTGCCCTCGGTGGCAGACATCTCTTCCTGCCACTTTGGCCATTCGGTATTGCGGATAACGATGGCGACCGGGCTGCCCAGAGTCTTACCAAACCGGACCCCACCCATTATCTCTATCTCATCTTTTTCAAGCGCCATGCGACGGCCGCGACCGTAACCGAGCCGGCGGCGCGCCAGTTCCTTGCCAAGACCACCCGCTGCCACAGGCAAGCCGGAAGGTAGGCCTTCAACGATGGTCACGAGACCTGGTCCGTGGGATTCACCCGCTGTTAGAAATCGAAGCATGGCGCCCGATAGTAGGCCGCTCTAGAGCGAGGCAGCCACATCGCCAGAGCGTGAAGAGGGCAAAAAAAGAGAGCGAAGGGCCTCGCGGCCCTTCGCTCAAAAGGGGTTGGAATTGGGTAGCGCCCTAATCCCGGTGACTAATCCCCCCACCATGAGAGGTCACGCCCCGTGTGCATCCGCTCACATTTCTGCTTTGCGAATAAGCGCATCATAGGCTCGAAGGGCACTAGTCCCAAGAACCCCCTTAGGCGGCTCTGAGGTACCAATCGGCGAGCTGTTCGCCCCAGATCAGCGCAATCCATGCACCGAGGACAAGGTAGGGCCCATACGCAAATTTGGCATCTCTGCCCTTGCTCGTGAACACCAAGAGCAATATCGATGCCACACCACCGAGCAGTACCGCAAGCACGGTCCCAATCATCAGGATGTCCCAGCCCAAGTAGCCAAGAAACAGTCCAAGCAACAGAGCCAGCTTGACATCACCCATCCCGAATCCGCCGCGGGCGATCAGGCCAACCACCAAGAGGATCAGGAAGTAGACGGCTCCCCCCAACAGACCCCGCACCAGCGAGCCGAGCTCGCCGTCCACAAGAGATCCGATGGCCAAAAGCGCGGCGCCAGCGCCGAGCGCAGGGAACAGGACCCGGTTCGGGATGAGCTGATGGTCCAGATCTATTAGTGCGATGCCGAGTGTTGCCGCCCCGAATACCAGAAAGGCTGGAAGTAGAGCCCAGCTTTCTACGGCTCGAGTTACCAACCATCCGTATGCGCCACCAGCCAATACCGCGGCACCCCACCACCATGACGGCCTGATGTGGGGCTCCACTTCCATGCGGGGTGGGATCAATCGTGCCAGCGCAATGGCAACAGCGCCTGCGGCCAACCCGCCGCACATCGCAACAACCGCCAGAACGATTGACGCATCGGTAGAGACGAGATCCAAGTTCTCTCCTAGTAGTTCGGTCCGCTATTTCGAGCGGTCGGCCAACTCCTGCTCCGCAGCACTGCGGAACACACCGGCATCGACTTCGATCCCGGTCCAGATGGCGAAACTGCCGACTGCTTGACCAACCAGCATGTCGAGACCCTCGGCCACCGGTTGGCCCCCAGCCCGCAGAGCCGTCACCGATGGCGTCGTGTTGTCGCCATATGTCATATCGAGCAGACCAACGGCTGACTCAAGGAGATACTCGGGAAGCGTCTCACCGTGCATACCGAGCGAAGTGGCGTTGACCACCACACCGGACGGCGGT